>JACDAP010000049.1 GCA_013695395.1 Solirubrobacterales bacterium | reverse complement strand
GAGTCGGCGCGGGTGCTCGAGGCGCTCGGCTTCGGCGTGCGCGAGGCCGAGGACGGGCTCGACGTCCGCGTGCCGGCGTTCCGCCGCAACGACGTCACCCGCGAGGCCGACGTGATCGAGGAGATCGCCCGGCTCTCCGCGCTCGACACGCTCCCGAGCACGCTGCCGGAGAACCGGACGCTCGCGGCCGCCCGCCTGACCACCTACCAGCGCGGGCGGCGCCGGGCCGAGGACGCGCTCGTCGGGCTCGGGCTCTCCGAGGTCGCGGGCTGGTCGTTCACCGATCTGGCGACGCTCGAGAAGCTCCGGCTCGGGAAGACCCCGCACGTCACGCTCGTCAACCCGATGAGCGAGGCGCAGGCGATCCTGCGCCCGACGATTGTCGGCTCGCTGCTCGACGTGGCCGCCCACAACGTCGCCCACGGGTTCGCGGAGCTCGCGCTGTTCGAGAGCGCCGCGGTCTACCGGCCCGGTGGCGAGGCCCAGGAGCCGGGGCTCGCCGATGAGCATCACGCGCTCGCCGCGCTGTTGCACGGCCCGGTCGCGCCCGAGGACTGGCGTGCTGACGGCCGATCGACCGCAGACGTCTTCACCGCGAAGGGCATCCTCGAGCAGCTGCTCGCGACGCTCCGCGTGCCCGCGAACTTCGCCCCGGCCGACAGCTGGCCGTTTCTGCACCCGGGCCGCAGCGCGGAGGTGCTGGTCGACGGCGCGCGCGTCGGGTTCGTCGGCGAGGTCCATCCGAGCGTGGCCGCGGCCTGGGAGCTGCCGCAGGTCGCTGCCGTGTTCGCCGTCGATCTCGGGAAGGTCCTCGCGGCCGCACCTGAGGTCACCACCTACGCCGACCTGACCTCCTACCCGGCGCTCCGGCTCGACCTCGCAGTCGTGCTCCCCGAGGCGGTCCCGGCCGACCGGGTGCTCGAGGTCGTCCGCGGCGCGGGCGGCAAGCGCCTGGTCGACGTCAGCGTCTTCGACGTGTTCAGCGGTGCCCAGGTGGGGGAGGGCAAGCGCTCGCTCGCGCTCCACCTCGAGTTCCGCGCCGCCGACACGACGCTCACCGACGAGGACGTGACGCCGGCCCGCGAGAAGATCGTCGCGCGGCTGGCGTCCGAGCTGGGCGGTGAGCTGCGTGGCTAGGCCCACTCGACTTGTCGATTGTTCCCGCTATTCGGGAAGAAGCGACGACTCGACGTCTCCGAGAGGGCGGCATGGCTGACCGGGTGCTGATCGCCGGCGCCTCCGGCTACGCGGGCGCGCTCGCGGCGCGGCTCGTCGCACGTCATCCCGCGCTCGAGCTCGCGGCCGTCACCTCGCGCTCGGACGTCGGGAAGCCGCTCTCCGCGCTCTACCCGCACCACCGGGTCGACTCGGTTCTCGAGGAGCTCGACGTCGACGGCCCGCACGGCGAGGTCCAGGCCGCGATCGTCGCGTACCCGCACGGCGCCGCCGCGCCCACCGTGGCCGCGCTGCGCGCTCGGGGCGTGAAGGTCATCGACCTCTCCGCCGACTTCCGGCTGCGCTCGCTGGAGACCTACGAGCAGTGGTACGTCGAGCACACTGCGCCCGAGCTTCTCGCCGGCGCGGTCTATGGCCTACCGGAGCGCTACAGGGAGCAGCTGCGCGGTGCCGAGCTCGTCGCCAACCCGGGCTGCTTCCCGACCGCGGCGATCCTCGCGCTCGCCCCGCTCGGCCCTTATCTCGAAGACGTCGTGATCGACGCCAAGACCGGCGTCAGCGGCGCCGGGCGTGCCGCCACCGATGCGAGCCACTTCGTGAGCGTCACCGAGAACGTGAAGCCGTACAAGACGGCGGGCACGCATCGGCACACGCCGGAGATCGAGCAGGAGCTCGTCGTGTCCGGAGCGGCCACCGGCTTGACCGTCTCGTTCACGCCGCACCTGCTCCCGCTCGACCAGGGCGAGCTCCTCTCCTGCTACCTGCGCCTGGCCGACGGGGCGCCACCCGCGGCCGACCTGCTGCGTGAGGCGTACGCCGAGGAGCGCTGGGTCGACGTGGTGGACGGACCGCCCGGTGTGCGCGACGTGCGGGAGACCAACCGCTGCGTCCTCCACGCGGCCCGTGATGAGCGGACCGGCCGCACGAGCGTCTTCGCCGCGATCGACAACCTCTGGAAGGGCACCTCCTCGCAGGCGATCCAGAACCTCAACCTGATGCTCGGCCACGACGAGCAGGCGGGGTTGTCATGAGTTTCTTCTCCTCGCGCTGGGTCGACGTACCGGAGAGCCTCACCGAGGTCCCCGGCGGCGGGCTGCCGCAGGGCTTCCGTGCTGCGGGCGTCGCCTGCGGGCTGAAGGCCGACGGCGGCGCCGACCTCGGCCTGATCGTCTCCGATGCGCCGCAGACCACGAGCGCAGCGCGCTTCACCCGCTCCGGCGTGCTGGCCGCCCCGGTGCTCGTCACCAAGGAGCGCACGCGGCTCGACGCGATCCGGGTCGTGGCCGCGAACTCCGGCAACGCGAACGCCGCGACCGGGAACCGCGGGCTCGACGAGGCCGCCCGCATGCAGGGGGCCGCCGCCATGGCCGGCCGGGTCGAGAGCGACCAGGTCGCCGTATGCTCCACCGGCGTGATCGGCGTGCAGCTCGACGGGCGCAAGGTCGTACGGGGGGTCCTCGCCGCCTCCTCCGAGCTCGGGAGCGACGACGCCGCGTTCTCCGCCGCGATCATGACCACCGACGCGTTCGAGAAGCGCGTTGCGCTCGAGCTCGAGCTCTCCGGCGGGCTTGTCCGGATCAGCGCCCAGGCCAAGGGCGCCGGGATGATCCAGCCCGCGTTCGCCACGATGCTGTGCTTCGTGCAGACCGACGCGGCCCTCGAGGCCGCCACCGCCGACCTGCTGCTCGGCGTCTGCGTGAAGCGCTCGTTCGACCGCATCTCGGTCGACGGCCAGCTCTCCACGAACGACACGGTGATCCTCCAAGCCAGCGGCGCCAGCGGCGTCGCGGTGGCCCCGCAGTCGGCCGACGAGATCGCCTTCGGGCAGGCGCTCGACGCCCTGCTCCGGCAGCTCGCACTCTTGATCGTGAAGGACGGGGAGGGTGCCGCCCGCGTGGGCCGCGTCGTCGTGACCGGCGGCGACGCCCGCGGGGTGCCCGCGGTCGCGCGGGCCATCGCGAACTCGCCGCTCGTCAAGACGGCGCTCAACGGCGCCGACCCGAACTGGGGACGGATCGCCCAGTCGATCGGCATGGCCCTGCCGTACTCCTCGCCGCTGCTCTTCGACATCGCGATCGAGGGGGTGCCGGTCGCCGTCGGCGGCCAGGCCGCCGAGCACGACACCGCAGCGCTGGCCGAGGCCGTGACACGGGATGAGGTCGAGTACGCGGTCGAGCTGCCCGGTGAGGGCGTCGAGGAGGAGGTCTTCTTCTCCGACCTCGGCCACTCCTACGTGACCATCAACGCGGAGTACACGACATGACGCAAGTCCGCCCGGGCCATCGCGACGTGGGCACCATGCTCGAGGCGCTCCCGTACATTCGGGAGTTCCAGGGCAAGACGGTGGTCGTCAAGTACGGCGGCGCCGCGATGATCGACGAGACGCTCCGCGAGGAGTTCGCCCGCGACGTCGTGCTGCTCAAGTACGTCGGCCTGAACCCGATCGTCGTCCACGGCGGCGGCCCCGAGATCACCACCTACATGGAGCGGCTCGGCCTGCCGGTGACGTTCGTCGGCGGGCTGCGGGTCTCCGATCCGCAGACCGTCGAGATCGCCAAGATGGTCCTGATCGGGAAGGTCAACAAGGACATCGTCCAGCGGCTCGGCCGCCACGGCCAGTCCGCCGTGGGCCTGAGCGGAGACGACGGCAACCTCTTCCGGGTCGGCCGCCAGTCCGCGCCGGGCGGCGAGGACATCGGCTTCGTCGGTCGCATCGAGCGCGTCGACGTGGACGTGCTCAACCACATCGCCGAGGACTACATCCCGGTCATCGCCTCGGTCGGGGCCGACCGGGAGGGCAACTCCTACAACGTCAACGCCGACGAGGCGGCGAGCGCCGTGGCCCGGGCGATGGGGGCGTACAAGGTGATGTTCCTGACCGACGTCGAAGGCTGGCTGCGTGACCCGAAGAATCCTGACTCCGTGATCTCCGAGGCACCGACCGACGAGGTCGAACGGGCGCTGGAGGAGATCCACGGCGGGATGCGGCCGAAGCTCCAGGCCTGCGTCGACGCGATCCACGGCGGCGTCACCTACGCCCACATCGTCGACGGGCGCGTGCCCCACTCGTTGCTGCTCGAGCTCTTCACCGACGCGGGCATCGGCACGAAGATCCGGGCCGCCTCGTGACCGTCACCGACGAGCACCTCACCGCCAACTACGCCCGCTACCCGGTCGCCTTCGCCCGCGGGGAGGGAGCCCGGCTGTGGGACGAGGAGGGCAACGAGTACCTCGACTTCCTCGCCGGGATCTCCGTCTCGAGCGTCGGGCACTGCCACCCGCAGGTCGTCGCCGCGATCCAGGAGCAGGCCGCCCGCCTCATCCACGTCGGCAACCTCTTCTACACCGAGCCGATGGTCACGCTGGCCGAGCGCCTGGTCGCTGCCTCCTTCGGCACGGGCGCGAAGGTCTTCTTCACGAATTCCGGGGCGGAGGCGGTCGAGGCCGCGATCAAGTGCGCGCGGAAGGCCAAGCAGGGCGGTGACGTCATCTCGCTCCACGGCGCCTTCCATGGCCGGACTTACGGCGCCCTGAGCGCGACGCCGCAGGAGTCCAAGCAGGCGCCGTTCGCCCCGATGGTCCCGGGCTTCCGGGCCTGCGAGCCGACGGCCGAGGCGATCCGCGCGGCCGTGGACGAACGCACGGCGGCGCTCCTGCTCGAGCCCGTGCAGGGGGAGAGCGGCGTCCACGCGCTGGCCGACGCGGTCCTGATCGCGGCGCGCGAGGCCTGCGACGAGCACGGTGCCTGCCTGATCTTCGACGAGATCCAGTGCGGCCTGGGGCGCACCGGGACGCTCTTCCACTTCACCCAGACCCCGGTCGTCCCCGACCTCATCACGCTGGCCAAGGCGCTCGGCGGCGGCCTGCCCATCGGCGCGCTCGTGGCCGGGCCGGCGTACGCGGAGATCTTCGCGCCCGGCGACCACGGCTCGACCTTTCCGGGCGGCCCGGTCGTGGCCGCCGCGGCGCACGCGGCGCTCGACGTGCTCTCCGACCCGACGCTGCTCGCGCAGGTGGGGGAGCTGGGAGAGCGCCTGCGTGCGGGGCTCGCGGAGCTGCCCGGCGTCACGAACGTCCGCGGACGCGGCCTGATGAACGC
>JACDAP010000039.1 GCA_013695395.1 Solirubrobacterales bacterium | reverse complement strand
GCCGTGCGGCGACCCGGCCGGTCGCGGCGTCGAGCTCCGCGTAGCTCCAGCAGCGATCGGCGAAGGTGAGGGCGAGACGGGCGGGGCTGCGCCGGGCGCTGCGTTCCAGGACGCGGCCGACGGTGCTCGGGAAGGTGCTCATGGGGCTCCTGAGGGCGGGGACCCCGCCATGTTCCCGCAACCCGGGCGACCACCGGTCCGCGGGGCGATGATCTGCCGCGGGCGCCGGGCTCAGCGGACGTGCTTGCCCCTTCCGGGCGGCACAAACCCTCCCCGTGGAGGATGGGGTCCGCGGATAGCGTCGAACCATGCCCGCCATCGAAGGTCGCTGCCTCTGCGGCAGCATCAGCTACACATCCACCGACGAGCCGATCCTCGTCGGGATCTGCCACTGCACCGACTGCCGCCGCCAGTCCGGCACCGCGTTCTCGATCAACGTCGGCGTGCCCGCCGGGGGCCTCACGATCACCGGGACCCCGAAGGTCTACGAGACGATGGGAACCGACCGTGGCGAACCCGCCCGTCGGCACTTCTGCGGCGACTGCGGCTCCCCGATCATCTCGGTGCTCGCCGACGCCGACGACATCGCCTTCGTCAAGGGCGGCACGTTGGACGACCCGTCCTGGATCGAGCCCGAGCTCGAGCTGTGGGAGGAGTCGCGGCTGCCCTGGGTCGACCGAATCGAGAGCGAGGAGCGCGGCTACTTCTCGCGCGGCCTGAACACCGACTGAGGTCGTGGTCGAGCTCATGCCCGCCCCTAGGCAGCGATGAAGGTCACCTACGTCTTCTCCACCTCCGGCCACACGGCGAGCAGCAAGATCGGCTGCTTCCCCGACCTCTACGCGGCGCTCGCGGGCAACCCGCCCGACCACGTCATCACGTTGTGAGGCAGGCGCCCTCCGTCACGGCGTTCCGCGCACTGCTGGGCGGTCTGGGCGGGGCGATGGTCGTCGCGTCGCACACGAGTGCTCGCTTCCGCCGGCAGGTGACGCGAGACGTGACGATCGAGGTCTCCTGCGACGACGGCGCCTGCCAGGCCTACGTCTTCTCGGCCAAGACGCGCACGATGCGCCTCGCCCGGGTCGCCGATGGCGAGCCGCACTGCGCGATCCGCTTCGACACCGCGGCGATCGGGCTGCGCTCACTGCTCTCGCGCCGCGCGGTCGGTCGGATCGTCGAGGGCTGGCAGTACGGCGGCGCGCGCATCGAGGGCAAGCCGACGTTCGCCGTCTGGTTCCACGGCCTCACGCGGATCGTCGCGCCGATCGGGCCCTCGCGGCTCCCCCGTCGGCCGATCCCGATCCCCGACCGCTCCGTCGAGCAGAGCGCACCGTGGGCACAGCGGGTCGTCCGCGAGCCGCCGCTCGTCGAGCTGCCGCGCGAGCAGCAGGACGCCTGGCGCGCCCGCGCGAAGCTCCTTCAGGTCCGAGTACCGGGCGGGGAGCCCCTGCCCCCGGGCTGAACGATGGCCGCCGCGACCGTCACCGAGCTCAACGACCGCGCCCGCGGCTGGCTGCGCTTCGTCTACGACAAGGCCACCACGCCCGACGACTGGAGCAGCGGCGGCGAGCCACTCGGCTGGTGGGATCGCGACTCGACCGCGCCGATGTGCTCGTTCCCGCGCTTCGACATCGGCGAGATGAGCTACACGCTCCCGCTGATGGCCGACGTCACCCCCGCGTGGCGTGAGGTCTACACCGAGATCACGACTGCGCTGTGCGAGCGGCACACGACGTTCTGGGCCGCGATCGACTGGCTGACGCTGATCGGGCCCGATCCGAACGTCGACCGCTACCCGCCAGAGTGGCTGATCTTCACCCCGGAGAAGCTGCGCGGGAAGTACGAGCCGCCCGGCTGGACCGGGAACGGGCGCGAGCCCTGGGGCCTGGCTCCCGACCCGGTCGCCGCCGACGGCAACAACTTCTTTCGTGGCTGGTTCAACCTGCTGCTCAGCGCCCACGCCTACGTCTCGGGCGACGAGCAGTTCCGCGAGCCGTTCGAGATCACGGGTTTCGAGGACCGCCGCTTCACCTGGACCCATCAGGAGATCGCGGGCTTCATCTCCGAGCAGCTGACCGACCGGCCGGAGGGAGCGCACTGCGAGAACACGAAGATCTGGCCGGCGTGCGTGAGCGCGGCGGGGCTCGGGCTGAAGCTCCACGACGCCGTCTACGGCAGCCGGTTGAACGGCGCCTACGACGGCTGGGTCGAGTTCGCGCAGGCGCACTACATGCACGTCGACCGCCGCGGCGAGCTCGACTGGTTCGCGCTCTACTACGACCCGCTCGAGCGGCTGGCCTGCACGCCCCCAGACCACCTCGCGGCATACGCGTCGCTCATCGTCCTGCCGTACGTCATGCCGCAGCGGCCCGAGTGGGGCACCGAGCTCTACGAGATGACGATGCGCCGCCTGGGCTGGAGCGACCCGAAGGCCCGCCTGCGCGAGTACCTGCCCGACCCGCGCTTCCTGGCCATCGCCCGGCAGACCGCGCACGAGCTCGGCGACGACGTGACCGAAGGACGGCTGAACGAGGTCGTCGAGAGCACGTACGAGCCGCGCATGTTCGGCGACGAGGAGAGCCGCTTCGGGTACTTCTTCGGCTGGGGCGAGGAGTACCCGCGCGGCCAGCCGAACGCGCTGCTGATCATGCCCGAGCTCGGCGGGGCCGGCGCCTGGGGCCGCGTCTTCAACGAACCGAACCTGGCGAAGTTCGACGAGCCGACCGTCGAGGGGATCGACTACCCGTCGCTCGGCCTCTCGGTCGCACGCAACGACCACGAGGCCGGCGAGCTGCGGGTCGGCACCTACGCGGCCACCCCCTCCCACGCTGGTCGCGCCACGACCTGGCGCGTCGTCGGCCTGCCCGATCCGACCGCCGTGAGCGTCACCTGCGACGGCCGAGAGTTCACGGGGTGGCGCGTCGTCGGCGACGACGCGATCGAGGTCGCGCTCGAGATCGGCACTCATGACGTCAGGGTGCAGACCGGCTACCGCCCCGGCCGCCCCGCC
>JACDAP010000026.1 GCA_013695395.1 Solirubrobacterales bacterium | reverse complement strand
CGCGGAAGCGCACCGCGCGCCGGTCCACCGCGGTTCGCTCCGCAGCGACTCCCTCCAGTTCAGGACCCGCGAGTCCCCCGACGCCTCCCGTGCAGGAGTTCGGCGTCGAGGCGCCCGCCGCGCCGTCCGCCCCTGCGCCCTCTTCTACGCCGTCCATCTCTCCGACCGCCGCTCCTTCTCCGGCGGCCGACGAGTTCGTCACCCCCTAACTAACCCAACGAGGAACCCCGTGCTTACCACCGAACGTCCGTCCTTCCGCCGCTTTGCGGTGCGAACCATCCTTCTGGCCAGCTTGGCGGTAGCCCTCCTGTGGCTCGCGGCACCGGCAGGGGCTGCGACCTATGAGGTCGACAGCTGTCAGCGGCCCGACAACTCGAGCGTTGGGGTCGAGGGGTGGACCTCGAGTTTTTCCGGGGCGTACGTCTATGTGGGCAACGCGTGCGCGAACGGTGGTGGGCTCGGCACCTCGTTCGATCCTGCGTATGAGCACGGCTACGGCGAGAATGCGGCATGGAGCTTCCGCGCTCCGACGGGGACCTCTCTTCAGTCGCTGTCCGCGTTACGTGACGCACGCGCTGGAAGCGACCGCCCTTTCGGATCGCCCCTGACGGTCATCTCGGCAGACGGTGCGGTACTCGAGACCTGCTCGACACCAGTCGGGTGCGACAGTTTGACTGGCTCAGTGGCTCTCAGCCTCGGAGGGGCCGGAACCGTTCGGTTCGCAACTGAGTGCGGTGGTGGCCCTGGAGGACGTTGCCCCGCCGGCGACAGCCACATCAGCCTCCGCCGCATCCGGATAACGCTCAACGACAACTCCGCCCCTGCGCTCGCCCGGGCGCCGAGCGGCACGCTGACGTCGTCTTCAGATACCTCGCGCGTCCGGTCTCTGAGCTACAGCGCGACGGACGGCGGCAGCGGCCTTTACCGACACCGGCTCCTGGTCGACGGGGCGGTCGTGGTCGATCAGCCCGTCGACCCCGGGTCCGCCTCGTGCGTCCGTCACGCGCTCGGCGGGTTCGCCTCGCCGACGCCCTGCCCGCTCTCGAGCGGCGGGACGGTCGATCTCGACACGGCCTCCCTCGCCGACGGAGCCCACCAGGTGCGCCTCGAGGTCTACGACGCGACCGGATCGAACAAGGCGACCGAAGGGCCCTGGAGCATCACGGTGGACAACACCCCGCCGGCCGTCGGCGAGGTCGATGTGCGCGGCACCGCTCGGGAGGGTGAGATCCTGAGTTGCGCAGCGCCGGTCGCAGGACAGTCGCCGACCGTCTCCTTCCAGTGGATCCGAGCGAACGCCGACGGGTCGGGCCTGACGGAGATCCCCGGCGCCACGGGGGCCGTGTACGCCCTGACCGGACAGGACGTGAGCCGCAAGGTCCTCTGTCGGGTCACCGGGCGCGACGGCGGGGGCTCATCCGATCGCACCTCAACCCTCACCGGAGGCCCCTTCGCGAACGGTGCTGTCGTCGAGTCGAAGCCCGCCGAGCCCGCGCCCGCACCGCCGACGACGGGGACCGGGACCGGCGGGGCTGCGGGCCAAGACGGGACGAACGGCGCCGACGGCGCCGCCGGAGCGAACGACTCCAGCACGTCGACGACCACCAACGCAACCACCTCGTCGACCACGACGAAGTCGAGCAGCACAAGCAACGACTCGGCCAACGGCAACGTCGCTGCCGCCGCAAGCGCCGCCGTCGCAGCCGTGCCGCAGTGCACGAACTCGTCCCTCACGCTCTTCGGGTCGGTCGCCTCGATCCGGCGTTCGTACAACCGCAGCCGACTTCGCCTCTCCGGCCGTCTCGTCGGAGCGGACGGGCGTCCGAGCGTCGGGCAGGTCCTCAAGATCGTCCAGACGGTGGTCCGCTCTGGCAGCGTGCAACGCAAGACGGTCGGGACGGTCCGGACGACGGCCGACGGCCGGTTCGGCACCACCGCACCGCCCGGGCCCTCGCGCGCCCTGCAGCTGATCGAGGAGGGCTGCGGCGCCGTCGGCCGCGTGATCACCCAGCGGGTACGTGGCGCGATCCAGGCTCGGACCACCACGCGGCGGGTCCGGAACGGGAAGACAGCGCGCATCCGCGGACGCGTCCTCGGCGGCTACGTCGGGCGCGGGATCCCGGTCGAGCTGCAGGTCAAGGTCGGCCGTCGCTGGCGGGACGTGAAGCACGCGATGACCAACTCGCGTGGCGAGTACAAGGTCGGATATCGGTTCACCCGCACGTACGTCCGGTACACCTACTCGTTCCGTGTGGTGAGCCGTGCGGGCGGGAGCTGGCCGTTCATGGCGGCGAAGAGCCGAACGGTGAAGGTCCGCGTCAACTAGCCGCACCACCGAAGCACCCCTGCCGCCGCAGGCCATAACGGCCTGCGGCGGCTAGGGTCGTTCGGCTATGAGCCGGCTCAAGCGCATCTACGAAGCGGCGGACATCGAGAACCGGGCGGCGATCCTGCGTGCGCTGCAGCCCCGGAAGGGCGCCCGCCTGCTGGATCTCGGCTGCGCGGACGGCGCATGGACCGCCGAGCTCGGCAAGCGGGTCGGGACCGAGGATCTGCACGGTCTCGAGCTGCTCGAGGAGTCGGCCGCCCTGGCCCGCGAGCGAGGCATCGAGACGACCGTGGGGAGCCTCGCCGAGGCGCTCCCGTATCCCGACGGCGCCTTCGACGTCATCCACTCCAACCAGGTCATCGAGCACCTCGCCAACACCGACCTGTTCCTGCGCGAGATCCGCCGGATCCTCGCGCCGGGCGGCTACCTGGTGATCTCCACGAACAACGTGGCCTCGTGGCACAACGTGGTCTCGCTGGCGCTCGGTTGGCAGCCGCCGCCGATGCACATCAGCGACGAGCTCATCACCGGCAACCCGGCCAACTTCGGTGAAGGAACGCCGGGGGCCTACGGGCAGATGCACCTGCGCTTGTTCACGCATCGGGCGATGGCCGCGCTCGCCGCGCACCACGGCCTGCGACTCGAGGAGCGGGGAGCCTCCGGCTACTACCCGTTCTCCCCGCGCGTCTCGAGGGTGATGACCCGGATCGACGGCAGGCACTCCGCCTACCTGGTCCACCGGTACGTACCGGCCTGACCCGGGTCGCAATCAGACCGCAGCGTAGGCCGCGA
Organism: Solirubrobacterales bacterium; assembly: GCA_013695395.1. Taxonomy (GTDB): domain Bacteria; phylum Actinomycetota; class Thermoleophilia; order Solirubrobacterales; family Solirubrobacteraceae; genus Paraconexibacter. The sequence continues at coordinate 3,345 of JACDAP010000026.1, read as the reverse complement.
GGACCCGGCGAGCGCTCTCGGCGACGCTGAGCCGCTCGGCGTTCGCCTCGAACCAGGCGACGGTCCGGCCCCGGAGCTCCTCACCGCCCTCCACCGCCTCGACGATCGCGGCGGCAAGGTCGGCCGGGTCGTCGGAAGCGGCGAGCACCCCGTTGACGCCCGGGGTGATCCGCTCGACCGCCGCGTTGTCCGGCCCTCGGGCGACGACGGACGGTGTCCCGCTGGCCGCCGCCTCGATCACGATCATCCCGTAGCCCTCCCGCTGCGAGGGGAGCAGCAGCGCAGCCGCCGAGCCGATCGCAGCCCGCAAGCCGTCGGCGTCGACGAACCCAGGCGCCGAGACGCGATCGGAGACGCCCGCGGCGTCGATCGCCGCCAGCACCTCTCCCCGCAGCGGGCCGTCGCCGAGGATGAGCGCCTCAAGGCCCGGGATCGACCGCGCCGCGATCGCGATCGCCTCCGGGATCGCGGTCACGCGCTTCTCGGGGATGTGGCGCCCGGCGAAGACGACCAGCGGCGCACGCTCGAGCGACGCCTCGTGCGGGGTCGTCGGGCCTGCGTAGAGCCCCTCGAGCCGGATGGTCCTTCCGCGCAGCCCCTCGGCGCGAAGACGGTCGCCGTGGAGGTCGGAGAAGACGAACGCGTGCTGTGGGACCATCGCGCACAGCCGCTGCACCAGCCACCCGACGGCCCCCTTCGTTCCGCCCAGGTACTCACGCCAGTACCCGGCGCTCCAGACCTCCGGCCAGTCGACGAACAGCGGCCTCGTCCCCACCGCGCCGGCGGCCAGAAGCGAGAAGTAGGGAAACGAGCAGACGTGGACGATGTCGTACCCGCCGCGGTGGCGCAGGAGGTGGCCGAGGAACCCGCGGCCGAAGCGCAGCGGCGGTCCGATCAACCGGTTGCCGTCCTCGCCGTAGAGCGCGCCACCGGGGGAGACCGCGACGACCCGCACGCCGGGGATGTCCGGCGCGTCGTCTCCTGACCACTGGTTGCGTGTCACGAAGGTCACCTCGTGCCCGGCCGCGGCCACGGCCTCCGCGAGGTCGCGCATGTAGCGCTCGTGCCCTCCCACGGTCCACGGGAAGAGGCAGTCGTAGGCCAGGCAGACGCGCATGTGCGCAGCTACCCTGACACGGATCGGTCGCCGAAACCGCGCGACCTCCAGCGCCCCGGTGCGTTACCACCGGCAGGGACCGGGGTTCGGTTCCTCGAAGCACACCTCACGCCATGAGCACACTCGAGCGTCCCAACATCCCGGCCGTCCGCCACGACCCCGACCACCTGACGGTCTCGGTCGTCATCCCCTGCCTCAACGAGGAGGAGAACATCGAGGCGTGCGTGCGTTCCGCCCTCGAGGTCATGGAGCGCGAGGGCATCGCCGGTGAGGTGGTCGTCGCCGACAACAACTCGGAGGACCGCTCGGCCGAGATCGCCGTCGAAGCGGGCGCGCGCGTCGTCCACGAGACCCGCCGCGGCTACGGCTCCGCCTACCTGGCGGGCTTCGCGGCCGCCCGCGGCAAGTACATCGTCATGGGCGACGCCGACCTCACCTACGACTTCGCCGAGATCCCCCGCTTCGTCACCGAGCTCGACAAGGGCGCCGAGCTCGTCATGGGCGACCGCATGGACAACATCCAGCCGGGCGCCATGCCGTGGCTGCACCGGTACGTCGGCAACCCGCTGCTCTCCGGCACGCTGAACTTCTTCTTCAAGACCGGCATCCGTGACGCCCATTGCGGCATGCGCGCCCTGCGCCGCGACGTGCTCCCGCGCCTCGACCTGCGCACGACCGGCATGGAGTTCGCCTCCGAGATGGTCATCCGGGCGGGCAAGGAGGAGCTCACGGTCGCCGAGTTCCCGATCGACTACCACCCCCGCGGCGGCACCTCGAAGCTCTCGACCTTCCGTGACGGCTGGCGCCACCTGCGCTTCCTGCTCGTCCACTCGCCGACCCACCTGTTCATGCTCCCGGGCGCGATCCTCGCGTTCATCGGGACGCTGATCGCCGCGATCTCGCTCTCGCAGATCGACATCTTCGGCCGCGAGTGGGAGATCCACACGATGATCGGCGGGGCGCTGCTGATGATCGTCGGAACGCAGATCGTCGCCCTCGGTCTCTGCGCGCACGCCTACGGCACGTACTTCATGGGCGAGAAGGACGCGTGGTTCGACCGGATGCGCGCACGCTTCCGCCTCGAGCACGGGCTCGTGCTGGGCGGCGCGGTGGCGCTCGTCGGCTTGGTCGTCGCTGCGGTGATCGTCGGGACCTGGATCGCGAATGACGCCGGCCAGCTCTCCGAGGAGCGCTTGGCGGTCTTCGCCGCGACCCTGGTGATCGTGGGCGTGCAGGTGTTCTTCTCGAGCTTCCTGCTCAGCATTCTCGGCCTGCGCCGGCGCTGAGCGCGCGGGCCCCGTCACCGCTAGCTGCCATCCTGGCCCGGTGCCGACCGCCATCATCACAGGATCCGGAGGCCTGATCGGCTCCGAAGCCGTCCACCACTTCGCTGAGCAGGGCTACCGGGTTATCGGGGTCGACAACGACATGCGTGCCTACTTCTTCGGGGAAGAAGCGTCGACCCGAGGAAACTCGAAGCGGCTCGAAGCCAACGTCGACAGTTTCGCTTCGCTCGAGCTCGACATCCGTGACCGCGAAGGGGTGGCAAGCCTGTTCGCGCGCGAGCGGCCGGACCTCGTCGTGCATTGTGCTGCGCAGCCGTCGCACGACTGGGCTGCGCGGGAGCCGCACACGGACTTCGCGGTCAACGCGGTCGGCACCCTCAACCTGCTCGAGGCGGCGCGAGCATCGTGTCCCGACTCGCCGTTCGTGTTCGTCTCGACGAACAAGGTCTACGGGGACCGACCGAACGCGCTGCCGCTGATCGAGACCGAAACCCGCTGGGAGCTGCCGAAGGAGCACGAGTACTTCGACGGCATACCGACGAGCATGTCGATCGACCACAGCACGCACAGCATCTTCGGGGCCTCGAAGGTCGCCGCCGACGTGCTTGTGCAGGAGTACGGCCGCTACTTCGGGATGCCGACCGTCTGCTTCCGGGGTGGCTGCCTGACCGGTCCACAGCACGCCGGCGCCCAGTTGCACGGGTTTCTCGCCTATCTCATGAAGTGCACGGTCACGGGCCAGCCTTACACGATCTTCGGTTACAAGGGCAAGCAAGTCCGCGACAACATCCACGCCTACGATGTCGTGCGTGCCTTCGGGGAGTTCGCGAAGGCGCCCACGGCGGCGGCGGTCTACAACCTCGGCGGCGGTCGCGCCTCGAACGTCTCGATGCTCGAAGCGATCGCGAAGTGCCAGGCCGTCACCGGCCGAACACTGGACTA
>JACDAP010000020.1 GCA_013695395.1 Solirubrobacterales bacterium | reverse complement strand
CGCGGGGCTCGTGGTCGGGGCGCGCCGGGTCGGTGCGCGGGTAGTCGGTCGCCTGGGTCTCCCAGGTGATCAGGCCGTCCTTGACGTACACGTTCCACGAGCAGGACCCGGTGCAGTTGACGCCGTGGGTGGAGCGGACGACCTTGTCGTGGCGCCAGCGGTCGCGGTAGTAGGCCTCCGACCGGCGGTGCCGGTCTATGAGCATGCTCCAGCCCTCGGCGTTGGCCGGCCCGTGCCGGAAGTACTCGTGGGCCCGGGTGAGCAGTGACTGACCCGGCGCGGCTTCGACGGATGACACAGGTCAGTCATCGCAGAGCGGCGCCGCTTTGTCCAGAGCGCGTAGAAAATACTGCGGACATGCCACGATGAGCCGCATGGCGGAATCGCCGATCGACGTCCTGATCCGCTGGGAGGAAGCTGGCGCGGCATGGCGCACGCGCTCGCTCGGGGCCGACCGGGCCGTCGTCGCGCTCTGCGCGTGCACCGGTGAGCAGGTCGATGAACTCTGCTCCGATGACCCCCGCCTGCTGGCCTACCTCGCCGCCCGGCCACGGTCCGACGCGGCCGCGGACTGACGCCGCAGGCATCCTGCCGCCCTCCGGAGAGGCCGCGGTGCGCCCGATGATGTAGTTTCTACACAGATGCTGTATAAACTTCCTCTCGCCGGGGTCCTGCTGCCCGAGCGCGGCGGATCGCCGAACGCGGACCGGATCGCCTCGCTCTACGCGGTCACGCTCGTGATCGCCTTCGTGGTCTTCATCGGCGTGGTCGTCGCGATCGTCTATGCCCTGCGGCGCTACAGCGAGAAGCGCCACCCGGTGGCCACGCAGACCCGCGGGAACACGCGCCTGGAGATCGCGTGGACCCTGGCCGCCTCCGGGCTGATCGTCTTCCTCGCCGTCTGGACCTTCATCCAGCTGCCGGGAATCGAGAACGCGGACGAGAGCGAGGCGAGCGCCGCCGTGATCGACGCCGGGATCGTTCCGGCCGGGAAGGACCAGCCGCTCACGATCGAGGTCATCGGTCGGCAGTACATCTGGAAGTTCCGCTACCCGGGTGGGGCCTCGAGCTACGAGGAGATGGTCGCGCCGGTCGGCGTGACGGTGAAGCTCGAGATCACCTCGATCGACGTCGCCCACTCCTGGTGGATCCCCAAGCTCGGCGGCAAGTTCGACGCGCTCCCCGGCTACACGAACGAGACCTGGTTCCGCATCTCCGAGGAGGGCGTCTACCAGGGCCAGTGCGCGGAGCTCTGCGGCCGCAACCACGCCGTCATGTTCGCCCGTGTGCGTGCCGTGAGCCCCGACGCGTACGTCGCCTGGCTGGCCCGGCAGAAGCGCGAGAACGCCGAGGGCCTCGCCGCCGCGAAGGCCGACCGACCCGCCATCCCCGAGGAGCGTTGATGTCCACCGTCGAGCAGCCCGCCACCGTGCGCAGCACCACCGCGGCCGCCCCGGAGATCAAGACCGACCGCGTTTCAGGCCCCTCTCGCGGCTTCCTCGACTGGCTCTCCACCACCGATCACAAGCGCATCGGGATCCTCTACCTGGTCACCTCGTTCGCCTTCATGATGCTCGGCGGGGTGGAGGCGCTGCTCATGCGCACCCAGCTCGCGCAGGCCAACCTCAAGGTGCTCGATCCGCAGACCTACAACCAGATCATGACCATGCACGGCACGACGATGGTCTTCCTCGTCGTCATGCCGCTGTGGGCGGGCTTCTCCAACTACATCGTCCCGCTGCAGATCGGGGCGCGCGACATGGCCTTCCCGCGCCTGAACGCGCTCTCCTACTGGCTCTTCCTGGCCGGTGGCATCGTCTTCTACGCCTCCGTGTTCTTCACGCCGCCGGAAGCCGGGTGGACCGCCTACACGCCGCTGTCGACCGGCCCGTACATCCCGGGCAACGGCACCGACGCGTGGATCTACCTGATCCACCTGACCGGCATCGCCTCCCTGCTCGGCGCCGTGAACGTCACGGTGACGATCGCGCACATGCGCGCTCCGGGCATGGGCTGGAGCCGCATTCCGCTCTTCTGCTGGTCGATGGTCGCGCAGGCGATCATGATCCTGCTGACGATCCCGGTGGTCGCCGGAGCGGTCACGCTGATGCTGACCGACCGGCACTTCGGGACCTGCTTCATGTCGCCGGCGTGCGGGGGCTCGGCGCTGCTCTACCAGCACCTGTTCTGGTTCTTCGGCCACCCCGAGGTCTACATCATGATCCTGCCCGCCTTCGGGGTGATCTCCGAGGTGCTGCCCGTGTTCGCGCGCAAGCCGATCTTCGGCTACCGGGCGATCGCCGCCTCGAGCCTCGGCATCGCGTTCCTCTCGATGCTCGTCTGGGCGCATCACATGTTCGCGACGCCGCTCACGCCGGTCGTGCTGGCGTTCTTCATGCTGAGCTCGATGGCGATCGCCGTGCCGACCGGCGTGAAGATCCTCAACTGGATCGCCACGCTGTTCCACGGCTCGATCAACGCGAAGGTGCCCCTGTACTTCGCGGTCGGCTTCCTGATCCTGTTCACCCTCGGCGGGATCACGGGGGTGATGCTCGCGATCTTCCCGATCGACCGGCAGGTCACCGACACCTACTTCGTCGTCGCGCACTTCCACTTCGTGCTCGTCGCCGGAGCGGTCTCGGGAATCATGGCCGCGCTCTACTACTGGTTCCCGAAGATGACCGGCCGGATGCTCTCCGAGCGGCTGGGCAAGATCTCGTTCTGGATGCAGTTCGTCGGCTTCCTCGGGACGTTCCTGATCCAGCACACGCTCGGGCTCTCCGGGATGCCGCGCCGCATCTACACGTACGGCGCGGAGAAGGGCTGGGAGGTCGAGAACCTGGTGTCCACCGTCGGAGCGTTCATCCTCGGGATCGGAGTCCTCCTCACCATGGCGAACGTCATCTGGAGCCTGCGCTGCGGCCAGCGTGCATCCCCCGACCCGTGGAAGGGGAACACGCTGGAGTGGTTCACGGCCTCGCCCCCGCCGGTGCACAACTTCGACGTCGTGCCGGTCGTGCGCTCGGTCGAGCCGATGCGCGAGATCCGGCGCCGGGTCGCGCGGGACCAACGCACGACGGAGCACCACCGATGAGTGCCGCCACCGCGAGCCCGGTCCTCGTCCTCGTCGCGCTGCTGTCGACCTGCGTGTGGGTCGGCGGGTTCACGACGATCGTGGTGGTGGTCCGGGTCACCGGTCGCCAGTTCGACGCCGCAGCCCGGGTCGACTTCTTCCGCGACCTGGGGCGCACCTACCTCCGGGTCGGGGCGCCGGCGCTGGCCGTGATGCTCGCTTCCGGGGCGGGGCTCCTGGCCGCACGTCCGTGGGACGGCGGCTCGGCCGCGGCGCTCGTGCTCGGCGGCGCGCTCGTGCTCGTCACGGCGGCCGGGGTGGCACAGGCCCGGGCGATGACCCGACTTCGGGCCCGCGCGGTGGAGGCGCCGCAGGAC
>JACDAP010000172.1 GCA_013695395.1 Solirubrobacterales bacterium | reverse complement strand
GCCCTGCGCCCGTCTCCCCAGGCCACGGTCGAGCGGGAGGCTGCGACACCGGAGACCTCCCCCGGCGTACCGTCGGCCAGGCGGACCGTGGCCCGCCGCGACCGGCCCGGCGCCGTCAGCCGCACCCGGGGGGCCTCCAGGTCGATCTTCAGCGAGGCGGCCTCGGTCCGCGTGCGTTGCCCGCCCGCGTCGACGGCCGCCACGACCACCTCGTGGTCGCCGTCGCCCACCTCGCGTGCGGAGACCGTGCGCTCGAGCCCCTTGATCTGCTTGCCGAAGTCCTGGCCGTCGATCAGCAGCTCGTAGCGCACCGCCCCGACGCCGGCCGGCGCCTCGTCCCAGGTGAGCTCGACCTGTCGGGTGCGGACGAACTCGGGAGGGGTGGCGACCGAGAAGCCCCCGGGCGGGGCGTCGACGGAGGTCGCGGCGATCGTCGTGAGCGCCTCTTCCCCTTGGAGGAACGCGATCGCCGCATCGCCGAGACCGGAGCCGTCGGAGAGCAGCGTCGACACGGGTCCCCCGCTTTCGGTGGCCACGACCTTGCGCTCCCCGGTGGCCTCCGGGTTGCGCTGGAGCAGCCCGACGCCCGCGGCGCCGGCGGCGTCCGACAGGCTGTAACTCGCGGCGAGCGCACCGTCGGGGCCGCGCTCGACGAACGGATCCGGGGGGGTGACCGAGCCTCCCTCGTCCAGGCGCTCGGGTTCCCCGACGCTCAGCTCGTCGCCCGGGACCAGAAGCCCTGCGACCCCGCGGCCCACCGCCGCGGTGAACCCACCCTGGTCGTCGACGCCCACCCGTACGGTCCCGAGCCCGTCGGTCGGCCCGTCGGCCCCGCCGGTGTCCACCGCCTTGATCCCGACGAACGCCCCCGCCTTCTCGGAGAAGACGGAGGGGAGCAGGTTGACGTACGCGCGCGGGCGGGTGAACGAGGCGCCGGAGGCCGGGAGCTGGCGGTAGGCGATCGCCGCCTCGCCGAACGGTGAGAGAGCGAGATCGAACTGATCGGGTCCGGCCCGCAGCGGCCGGCCCTCCGCGCCCGGGTCGCCGCCGGGGCTGGCCTGGAGCACGAAGCCCGGGGTCGCTCCGAAGATGCGTCGGGCGTAGACGCGGTCGATGAGCTCGTCGTCGGGCTCGGTCCAGGCGACGACCGCGTTCCCGGCCGCATCGGTGGCCACGCGCGGTCCGTTCAGCGCCGTGGGCGTGCGGACGGGCTGGACCGGGTTGCGGTCCACGGGCTGCCCGAAGACGCTCCAGAAGCTCCCGGCGAAGCGAGCGAGGCGCACATCGGCGTCGACGAAGCCGGGCGGCAGGTTCGGATCCTGGCTGCTGTAGACCACGCGGTAGGTGAGGTAGGCGGCCCCGCCGCGGCTCATCGACAGCGAGGGGTAGGCGTCGAGCCCTTCGCGGACGTCGAGGTCGACCGCCACCGGGTCCTGGAAGCGCGTGGCCCCCGGGCCGAGCACCGCGGAGTACATGCGGTTCTGGACGTTGGCGCCGAACTCGTGGACCCAGGTGACGACCAGGCGTCCGCCGTTGCCCGCGCCGATCGCCGGCCAGGAGGAGTTGAAGGCCTGCCCGACGTCGACGCGCCGGGGCGGCTGCCAGCCCTGGGCGGTGAAGCGCGAGACGAAGACATTGGTGCGGCCGGCGACGCGCTTGCGGTAGACCAGGCCGCCCGTTCCGTCCTCGGCCATCGCGACCCCGTCCAGCGCGATGATGTCGGCCGAGGGTCCGTCGATGGCCGTGGCGTCGGCGATCGAAGCGCCCGCGGGCGCGACGGCCAGGGTCGTGAAGCCCGCGAGGCTCGCGGCGAGCGCGAGCAGACGGACCGGGGTCGGCAGAGGCACGTAGGGAGCATGGGCGCCCGAGCCGACCGGCCGGTGAACGACCTGAGACTTTCTGGTGAACGGACGTTTCACCAGAACTTCTCCACCCGGCCACCTCCTGATAACGACCTCCGAGGCCACGGCGCGGATGCTGCCTCGGTCCCGCAGAAGGGCCCGCACTCCCCTGCCCTACTCCCTCCCGAGGAACCTCCCCCATGAATCGCTCCCGCCTGCTCGCATCGCTGACCATGGCCACCGTCGCCGCCACCCCCGCGATCGCCGAGGCCAAGACCACCATCTCGATGTCCGGGTCGACCTCGATCGCGCCGCTGGCCCGCTCCCTGGCCAAGAAGTACGTGGGCGTGAACAGGAACGTGTCCTTCAAGCTGCTCCAGGGCGGCTCGGACACGGGGATCAACGACGCCGCCAAGGGCCGCGTGACGATCGGCAACGCCGCACGCGACCCGCAGTCCTCCGACCCGGGCGGGCTCGTCTTCAACAAGATCGCGCGTGACGCGGTCTGCATGATCACGAACAAGGCCAACCCGATCGCGAACCTCTCGCAGGAGCAGGTCCAGGCGATCTTCACGGGGCGCGTGCGCTCGTGGAAGGACGTGCCGGGCGCCAGGTCGACCGGCGCGATCTCGCTGATCTCGCGCACGGCCGCCTCCGGTACCGGCGACGCGTTCAAGAACATCTTCCTCGGGCCGAGACTGAACGTGGCGGCCTCCTCGTCGGCCAAGAGCTCGAACGGGCTCGTCAACCAGTCGGTCCGCTCGGACAAGGACGCGGTCGGCTTCGTCTCGCTCGACTTCCTGAGCGGTGTCTCGGCCGTCGGCTACAAGGGCGTGCCGTGCACGCTGCGCAACGCGAAGTCCGGCCAGTACGGCGGCGTCCGCAACTTCTGGATGGTCACCCGCGGCCGGGCCAAGGGCGAGGCGGCGAAGTGGATCAGGTGGATCCAGAACTCCTCGGCCGCCCGCAGGATCATCAACACCGACTGGATCTCGATCCGCTAGCGAGCGGCTCGACGCTCCCCGAAGCGAGTAGCGGCACCCGTGGCCACCGTCGTCGCCGGCACGCGCCGCCCCTCCCGGGGGGCGGCGCTGCGCCAGTCCGTCCGCGCGAGCGAGCGCACCGAGCTCGTCCTCGGTGGCGTCGCGGTGCTGCTGCTCGCCTTCATCGCCGGGATGGTCGTCTTCGTCTTCGCGAAGGCCTGGCCGTCCTTCCAGGCCAACGGCCTCTCCTGGTTCGGGATGGGCGGCGAGATCAACACGCAGCTGCGGAACATCCTGCAGTCGCCCGCCGAGAAGGCGGACTACGTGTACGAGATCCGGGCCTTCCCGCTGATCATGGGCACCGTCATCTCCACGGTCCTCGCCGCCGGCTTCGGGCTCGTCTTCGCCGTCCTCTGCAGCCTTTTCATCGTCGAGTTCGCCCCGCCGCGCCTCTCGGCGCTGATGACCCCGGTCGTGCGGCTGCTGGCCGCGGTGCCCTCGGTGGTCTACGGCCTGATCGGGATCCTTCTCCTCACGCCCTGGATCGGGCGCAACCTCGTCTCCCAGCAGTTCAAGCTCGACGTCAAGCCGATCGTCCCGATCTCGGGCGAGGGCCTGTTCGCGGCGGTCGTGATCCTCACGCTGATGATCACGCCGATCATGATCGCGATCATCTCCGACGCCCTCCGCGCGGTCCCCCGGACGTGGATGGAGGGCTCGACCGCACTCGGCGTCAACCGCTGGCGCACGATGTGGACGATCGGCGTGCGGACCGCGCGCCCGGCGATCATCGCCGCCCTGGTGCTCGCGCTCGCCCGGGCCCTCGGCGAGGCGATCATGCTCGCGATGGTGGCCGGGAACTTCGGCTTCACCCCGAATCCGCTCGACGGCCTGAACGCCCTGACCGAGCCGATCCAGCCCCTGGCCGCCTCGATCGTCCTCAACTCCGAGGGGCTCACGGTCGAGCCGTTCGGCCAGACCCTCTACGCCTTCGCCGCCGTGCTGCTCGTCTCCGCCGGCCTGCTCTCCTACGCCGGGTACGCCGCCAAGCGCCCGATGCGCAAGTACGGGATCCGCTGATGTCCGCCTTCGAAGCTCCCCGCCGTCCGCGCACCCCCGCGCGGGACACGAGCGCCTCCTGGCCGCTCGCCGACCGGATCGGCCTCGCGCTCTGCTGGGCTGCGGGCATCACGCTGATCCTCGTCGCCGGGGCGATCGTCCTCTTCTTCGCCTACAAGGGCATCACCGAGCTGCAGCCCTCGCTCCTCTACGAGCGGCCCACCGGCGACCCGGACCAGAGCAAGGCGGGCGGCTTCCTCGACCCGATCGTCGGCACCCTGATGCTCACCGCGATCGGGACGATCATCGCCGTGCCGATCGCGGTCGCGGTCGCGATCTGGCTGGTCGAGTACGGCCGCCCGGCACCGCTGGCGCGCGTCGTGGAGTCCGGCGTGGAGATCATCGCGGGGACCCCCAGCATCGTGCTGGCGCTCTTCGGCCTGACCGTCTTCTCGAACACGGCTTTCGCGTTCCTCTCCCAGTCCCCGGAGGGCACGGGCGCCTTCGGCCGCTCGATCCTGATCAGCGGCGTCGTCATGAGCATCGTCGCGCTGCCGCTGATCGTCGGGGCCACACGCGAGGCGCTCAACACCGTCCCCGCCCATGTGCGCGAGGCCTCCTACGCGCTCGGGAAGAGCAAGGCGGCGACCGTCCGCCGGGTGCTGCTCCCCTCGATCCGTCCGGGCATCGCCACGGGGACCGCGCTCGGCATGGGCCGGATCATCGGCGACACCGCGATCGTCGTGATCCTCGCGGGCGCCACGCTCCAGCTCGAGGGCAGCGGCAGCGGGATCCCGTTCCTGCAGACCCTGCAGGGGACGGGCGCGACGCTCACCACCTACGTCTACGAGAACTCCCCGGCCGGAGAGGGCAACGCGCCCGAGAAGGCCTACGCCGCCGCGGCCGTGCTGCTCGTGCTCGTCGTGCTCATGAACTACGTGGCCGCCCGCATCGCGCGCGGTGGCCGGGAGGTCCAGCAATGGAGTCGATGACCCCGCCCCCGGTGCGCCGGATCGTGCTCGACGGGCGCGTTCCCGAGGCGGTCTCCCCGCATCCATTCGACGATGCTCGTCCGGCGACCGCCGTGGCCCCGCCCCGCCGCGCCGGCGGTGCCGCGGTGGAGCGGATGCGCCTGGAGGCGGTCACGCTGGCCTACGGGGCGAAGATCGCGGTCAACGCGGTCGACCTGCCGGTGCGCGCGGGCGAGGTGCTCGCCCTGATCGGGCCGTCGGGCTGCGGCAAGACGACGCTGCTGCGCTCGCTCAACCG
>JACDAP010000623.1 GCA_013695395.1 Solirubrobacterales bacterium | reverse complement strand
GTTCCGTCGAGCTCGTCGACGAACCGGGCGAGCGCGCCCTCCACGCCGTCGCGGAGCGCCTGCCCCCACGGTCCGTCGAGCGAGCGCGCGTACTCGGGCACCTCGCGCCCGATGGCCGCGACGGTGTCGCGCGCGAGCTCGGGGAGGCAGGCACGGAGCACGTCAGCCAGGGACGAAGCGTCCATACCACCGCAAGCTACAGATTCCGGCCACGACGATCGCGTGGCCGGAGGTCACTTCATACGACGGCTTCGAATCCCCGTAGAGCTAGCCGTCGCCGTTGATCTGCGCCACGGCCTTGCGGCCGCAGGTCGGCCACGGCTTCGTGCCCTCCTCGGCCAGGAGCTCGCCCGCGCGCTCGTCCTGCTCGCCCTCGGGCGCCTTGGCCGGGTCACCGTCGCCGCCGAGCGCGCTCCAGGTGGAGCGCAGGAACTGGTACTTGCCGCGGTACTTGCCGCTGGAGGAGACCGCGGTCGGGTCGCCCCCGGACTCGCAGTCGGCGATCAGCTCGAGGAGCTGGTCCGCGTTGGCCGGAGGCGTGGGCGCCCGGCGCGGCTCGGCCTTGATCTTGAGCGCGGCGAGCGTCTGCGGCCCGAGCTTGCCGTCGACCTGGAGCTTGCGGCGCTTCTGGAAGCGGCGGACCGCGGCGCGGGTGCGCTTGCCGTAGATGCCGTCCGGCTTGCGCCGGAGCTTGCGCTGGACCGCCTTGATGGTCTTCCTGGTGATGCGGGTGCGCTCGGCGGGAGCGCTGCGCGGCTTCGCCGATGAGCTGCCGCTGCTCGACGCGGACGTGGCGGGCGCGTCCCCGGCGGCCAGGCCGCCTGTCTCAGCGGCGATCGCGGCGGGAGCGCCCAGCGCCAGCCCGCAGGCGGCAAGGACGAGGCCACGCCGGAACCGGCGTGTCGGTGCGTTCATGGGTACTGCGGCCAACGTGCGGGGCAACTGAAGCCCTCCTTCAACGTCTCACCGCCTACGGGGTTAGCTGACGGGCTCGCGCTGACGTTGCGCTACGCCGGGATGCACCCGGCGATTCGCCCCCGAGCCGCACTTCGCGGCTCACTGGTTCCCCCGTTCCCGCGCACCATGGGTGCCCGGAACTCGGCGTGGGTTCTTCGTTCGAGCGCGGAACTGTAGCCGACGGTCGGACGGAACGCACGCCCGACCGCCTCATTCACACCCGAGTCACCGCACGGACACCACCGGTTCACAGCGTCCGACCGGGGCGTCCGTACGGTCGGCCCCGCTCACCCGCTGCTGTCTACTCCGGAAGGTTCTCCCTCGTGTCTCGCAAGCTCCTACGGGCGGTCTCGCTCGCCCTCGTCTTCGCCCTCGGCGTGGTCGCCGTCCCCCTCGCGCTGGCGGCGACGGGCCCCAAGTCCTCCGGCGCCCCGAGCGCCAAGACGTCGAGCGCGAAAGCCAAGCGCGCCAAGGCCAAGCGCAAGGTCCAGACCTTCAGGACCGTCCAGTCGGGTGCCCCGCGTCTGCTTCCGAACATCCGCCGGGCCTGCGGTTCCTCCAGGAGTTCGACGAAACTCCGCTCGCGCACCCGCAAGCAGGTGCGCGCGGCGACCATCCGCTACACCTACCGCTACTGCTCGGGCCGCCGGGTGATCCGCGAGATCACCACGCGGACGATCACCAGGACGAAGACCGAGGTCAAGACGCAGGTCATCGCGATCCCGGGCCCGGTCACCACGACCCCCGGCCCGGTCCAGGTCGTCACCACCCCGGCGCCGCCGGCCCAGGTCGTCACCACCCCGGCCCCGCCCGCGCAGACCACGACGGTCACCACGACCGCTCCCGCGCCCCCGCCGCCGGCCCCGCGCGGCTTCAAGCTCACGCTCCTGCACAACAACGACGGCGAGTCGAAGTACGCGACCGGCGACTCGGTCGCGAACTACGGTGGCGTGGCCCGCTTCAAGACGGTCGTCGACCGGCTCCGCGCCGAAGCCGACGCCGTTCCCGCGGTGACCGACCAGGACAAGGGAACCCTCGTGGTCTCCTCCGGTGACAACTTCCTCGCCGGCAGCGGCTTCACCGCCAGCCTGCGTCGGAACCAGGCGACCGGCGCGCCCTACTACGACTCGCTCGCGCTGACGGCGATCGGCTACGACGCCGCGACGCTCGGCAACCACGAGTACGACTTCGGGCCGGACGTCCTCTCCACGTTCATCGAGGGGACCGACGGGACGTTCCCGTTCCTCGCGGCGAACGTGGACACCTCGGGCGAGCCCGCCCTGCAGGCCCTGCGTGCCCGCGCCGGATCGCCGACGCTGCGGTGATCACCCGTTCGCCATGTCACACGATTCGTAAGTTGAGCGGTTGCCACTGAGATCTCGTGCTACCTTGCTCTGCATGGCCGACTTCCTTCTCATCCCGCTGGACGACACCGTCGTCTTCCCCACGATGGACGTCACGCTCCCGATCGACGTCGGTGACGCCGAGCAGGTCGTGCTCGTCCCCCGCCACGAAGGCGAGTACGCCTCCGTCGGCACCATCGCGAAGGTCACCGACCGGCCGCGCCTGCCCGGCGGCGGCCGCGCCGCCTCCCTCGAGGGCGTCTCCCGCGGCGTGATCGGTGCCGCCGTCTCCGGCCTGCGCGGCGAGCTCCGCGTCGAGGTCACCCCCCACCCCGACGAGACCCCGGTCGACGGCCGCACCCGCGACCTCGAGCGCGAGTACCGCGCCGTGGTCGAGGAGCTTCTCGAGCTCCGTGGCGACGACGGCCGCGTGGCGGCCTTCCTGCGCGCGGTCACCGAGCCAGGCGCCCTGGCCGACATGAGCGGCTACGCCCCGGACCTCACCTTCGAGCAGAAGCGCGAGCTGCTCGGCCTGCTCGACGTGACCGAGCGCCTCGAGAAGGCGCTCGAGATGCAGCGCGAGCGGCTCACCCAGCTGCAGATCCGGCGCAAGATCCGCGACGACGTCGAGGAGGGCACGAACAAGCAGCAGCGCGACTACCTCCTGCGCAAGCAGATGGACTCGATCCGCAAGGAGCTCGGCGAGGACGACGCCTCGTTCGTCGACGAGTACCGCACGAAGATCGCCTCCTCCGGGATGCCCGAGAAGGTACGCGAGCAGGCCGAGCGCGAGCTCGCCCGCCTGGAGCGAGCGGGCGAGGGTGGCGAGGGTCAGATGATCCGCACCTACCTCGACTGGGTCGTCGCGGTGCCGTGGGACAAGGTCTCCGAGGAGACGCTCGACCCGGTCGCCACGCGCGAGGTGCTCGACGGCGACCACGCGGGCCTCGAGGACGTCAAGGACCGCATCGTCGAGTACGTCGCGGTGAAGAAGCTCCGGGAGGAGCGCTTCGGTGGCCCGGCCGAACCGCGGTCCGACGCGGGTGCATCTTCCGCGGAGAAGGAGGTTTCGCCGTCCGGGGACGGCAAGCCGACCCCGGACCGCCGCGACGTCACCAGCGACGCCAAGGCCGGCGCGATCCTCACCCTGATCGGCCCGCCCGGCACCGGCAAGACCTCGATCGGCGAGTCGATCGCCAAGGCGATGGGCCGCGAGTTCGTGCGCATGTCGCTCGGCGGCCTGCGTGACGAGGCCGAGATCCGCGGCCACCGCCGGACCTACATCGGAGCACTCCCCGGCCGTCTGGTCCGGGCCCTGCGCGACGCGGGGACGATGAACCCGGTGATCCTGCTCGACGAGGTCGACAAGGTCGGCGCCGACTGGCGCGGGGACCCGTCGAGCGCGCTGCTCGAGGTGCTCGACCCGGCGCAGAACTCGACGTTCCGCGACCACTACCTCGACGTGGAACTCGACCTCTCCCAGGTCGTCTTCATCGCGACGGCCAACCAGGCCGAGACGATTCCCGGCCCGCTGCTGGACCGCATGGAGGTCATCCGCTTCGACGGCTACACGACCGCGGAGAAGACCGCGATCGCGAAGGACTACCTGTGGCCGCGCCAGCTGCGCCGCAACGGGCTGCACGCGGAGGAGGTGACGATCACCGACGAGCTGCTGCAGACGATCGTCGCCGAGTACACCCGCGAGGCGGGCGTGCGGAGCCTCGAGCGCGAGCTCGGGACGCTGCTGCGCAAGACGGCGACCAAGGTGGCGTCGGGTGTGACGTCGTCCGAAGACGGTCGCTCGCGACCGTCGCAGGCCGAAACGCCGATCACCGTGGATCTCGAGCTCATCCGCGAGGCGCTCGGCCGCCAGAAGGTCTGGCAGGAGGCCGCGGCCCGCACCGCCGTCCCCGGCGTGGCCACCGGCCTCGCGGTCACCGGAGCCGGCGGCGACGTGCTCTTCGTCGAGGCCACCGCGATGCCCGGCGCCACCGGCGGGCTCACGCTCACCGGCCAGCTCGGCGACGTCATGAAGGAGAGCGCGCGGATCGCGCTCACCTACGTGCGCGCCCACGCCGACGAGCTCGGGATCCCCGAGAGCGCGTTCGAGGACCGCGAGTTTCACGTGCACGTCCCCGCGGGCGCGATCCCGAAGGACGGGCCGAGCGCCGGCGTCACGATGATCACGGCGCTCGCGTCGCTGCTCAGCGGGCGCCCCGTGCGCCACACCGTCGGCATGACCGGCGAGGTGACCCTCCAGGGCCGGGTGCTCCCGATCGGGGGCATCAAGCAGAAGGTGCTGGCCGCCCACGCGGCCGGGCTGACCGACGTGGTCCTCCCGGAGCGCAACCGCGGCGACCTCGACGACGTCCCGGAGGACGTGCGCGACGCGATGCGCTTCCACCCCGCGATGACCATCGGCGAGGTGCTCGAGGTCGCGCTCGAGCCGGCGCCGGTCGCCGTCTGAGGCACACGCCCAGCCCGTCGCGGTTCCGTCCCGCCGCGGGCTGCGGCGCCCGTCCCGTGCCGGTGCCGCGGGACGGGCGCACGCGTGCGATCACCCCGACGTTCGTCCGCGATGCTTCACGGAGGAGCGGCGAGGGCACGGCCAAGAGCAACCGATGCGCCTGTCCGTGACCCTCGCCCCCGACGCACGCGCCCCCGCACGGGCCCGAGTCTCGCTCCGGGCGCTCGCCCTCGGCCTCCCGCCAGACATCCTTCGGGACGTCCAGCTCGTGGTCTCCGAGCTGGTTGCCAACGCGGTCGAGCACGGGCCGCGCCAGAGCATCCGGGTGGAGGTGGAGCTCGGCGAGGACGAGCACGTACGCGGCAAGGTCATCGACCAGGGGACCGAGGGCGTGCCCGCGATCCGACGGGCCGACGACGACCCGGGAAGCCTCGGGCTCATGGTCGTCGACGAGCTCACGACCGCTTGGGGCGTCCACCACGGCAGCACGCACGTCTGGTTCGAGCTCGTGCGCGAGTAGTCTGCCGGGCGTGGTCGACCCCCCGGCGACGTTCACCCTCACCACTGACGAACGTGACGGCCTGACGCTCGTCACCCTCGGCGGCGAGCTCGACCTCTTCACGACCCCACGGCTCACCGAGGCTCTGGACGCGGTCGCCGAGGAGGACCGCCGCGTCGTCCTCGATCTGCGCGGCCTCGAGTTCATGGACTCGACCGGCCTGGCGGTGATCTTGCGCTTTCACCAGCGTGCGGAGGAGAGCCCGTTCGACTTCGTCGTGGTCCGTGGCCCCGAGCCGGTCGATCGCATCTTCCGGATCACCCGGACCGACGAGCTCCTCGAGATGCTCGAGGTCCCGCCCAGCGGTTGAGCCACGCCGCAGGAAGGAGGATGGTTCGATGCTTCTCCGCTTGGCGAACCGTGTTCAGCCGGCGAGCGCGTTGAGCTGCTGACGACGTCCGGGGTCGAGCGTGTGCGTGCGTGCTCGGAGTTCCAGTGCCGCATTGAGCGCGGCGATCGTGTCGGCGTCGCGGGCGGTGTCCGCGTCGCGGTCGTGCCAGTGCTGGACGTCGGTCCAGTGCCAGAGGCGGTTCCGGGTGGTGGTCCGGGCGGCGGGGGGCGGGAAGCTGCCCGGCCCCCGCTGACCGGTGACGAGCAGGCGGACGCTCTCGCGGGTGCGGCCGAGCCGGTCGGCGATCTCGCCGATGGTGACGAGGTCGTCGGGTTCGACGTGACGGACCTGGAGGCTCGGGACGCTCTCGAGGTCTGAGATGGCGGAGAGGACGGCGTCGGCGAGCGTGAGCCCTTCACGGTCGAACTCGGCGTAGTGGACGTGGTCGACGGCGCCGAAGAGCGCGTCGTCACAGCCGGCCTCGAACAGCTCATCGAGGTGCGGCTCGGGGTCGGCGGTCAGGGTGAGGCGGAAGGTGTGCTCGGTCATCGTGGTCTCCGGCTAGTGGGGGCAGCGGGCGACGGCCCGGCTCATCTGCTTGGCGTGGTTCTGCGGGTTCTTCGGCGTGGACCAGACCGACAGGACGCAGCCGCTGCCGCACTCGGCCTTGCCCCAGCGATGCCCGGCCTTCGTCGGGGTCACGGTCCAGCCCTGGGCCTCGGCGGCCCGAAGCGCCTGCTCGATGTCCTTCTTGCTGTGCCGGACCCGCGCCACCTGTTGCCAGACTAGCAACAGTGTTGGTTGTTCGCAAACACTCCTCGAGATGCTCGAGGTCCCGCCGGAGAGCTGAGGTAGCCTGAACCCATGAGCGAGGTCGAGTTCATCTTCGAGCCCCAAGCCGAGGGCGGGTACCACGTCTACGCCCCCGAGTTCCCCGGCCTGCACACGCAGGGCGATGATCTCGAGGAGGCCACCGAGAGCGCGCGTGAAGCACTCGAGCTCTACGTCGAGGGGCTGCGCGAGGACGGGCGCTCGCTCGAGATGGGCGTCGTGCGCCGGACCCTGCCGCTGCCCGCGTGAGCGAACGCCTCCCGGTCGTCTCCGGCGCGCAGCTGATCGCCGCCCTCGAATCCGCGGGCTGGACCGTCGTTCGTCAGCGAGGGAGTCACGTTCGCCTGAAAACGCGATGACCACCCGATCGCCCTCGTCGTTCCCCTGCACCGTGAACTCAAGCGCGGGACGCTCGCCGGCATCCTGCGCGACGCGGCGCTCGATCGCGACGAGCTGCGGCGCATGCTCTGACTACGCGCTGACGCCGACGGGCTCCGGCGCCGCCAGGGGCTCGCGCACCCCGGCCGGCCGACCGTCGAGCGGGCCCGCCAGCGCCCAGGCGCGGACAAGACCGATCCAGGTGAGGGTCGCCAGCACGACGTGGACCCAGACGAGCTCC
>JACDAP010000614.1 GCA_013695395.1 Solirubrobacterales bacterium | reverse complement strand
GTTCCCAGGAACGCCACGTCCTCCACCAACTCCTCGAACACGGCGAGTTGGTCGGCGGTGAGCTCTAGTTCGGGCCAGGAGAACGCGACCGATTGATCGCCGATCGCCACGCCGACCTTGTGGACCTCCGCCCGCTTGCGACCGAGTTCACGGGGGTAGACACCATCCCTCCTCAGCTCGGAGAGCTCGTGATTGCGGGGAGCCCACCGCGACGCCCCGCGGAGCGACGCGACGAGCGGTTCGTCGGTCGGCGCGTCACGCTCGCTGGCCGGCACCTCGTCGCGAGCCCGCGGCGCGAGGATCACCGGCGGGTCGGCGGCCGACAGCCGGGCGAGGACGGACCGCGCTGCTGCCACATCTACCCCACGTGTATGCGCAGCCGCGAGGAGTGCGGCGACCAGCCGGACCGGATGCGGCGGCCACTCCGGCCGCGCGAAGTCGTCCTGCGCCTGCGCGTGGTAGACACCCAGCGGAAAACGCAGCACCACGGCGAGCACAGCGCTTAGCCCTCCCGCGCGACGCTCGCGGCGAGCCCGCGTTCGACGAGCGGCATGAGCGTCGGACCGCCGACGAGCCGCAGTCCCCGGTCGGCGATCCCCGCCTTCCCGACGGCCTCGTCGAGCAGCGCGCGGGTGTCCTCGAGCGTCAACGGAAGCGCCTCCGGCGGAGCGCCGCCCCCGCGGACGACGCTCAACGCGAGGTCACCCGTCGGGACCAGGTCGCACTCCGAGCGCAGGCTCCACCCTGCCGACTCACGCAGCATCAGCCCGTGCAGGCAGAGCGCAGCGAGCGCGACCCGGACGTCGGTGTCGTCGTAGCGGTCGAAGCGCAGGCGCCGCAGCGAGGCGAAGGAGACGAACCCCACGAACCGCGCCGCGCTGATCGACACGCCCGGTCGGCGTACCTGCGGTGGGATCGAGCTGAGCCCCCGCTCCGAGAGTCGCTTCACATCGGGCCCCTTGAGCTGCGCGGCCTCGCCGAGGTTCAGCGGATCCACGCGAGCCGCTCGCGTGTCGACCTTCAAGGGGTCGAAACCGAGCACGGTGCTGACGAAGCTCCGTGCGATACGGACCTGCCCGCTCGGCCCGGTGCGGTGCGAGTCCCAGACCCCGAGGAGCAGGTCGTGGCTCGAGGCCTCGAGGATCGGATCGAGCGCGCCCAGGTGCGCGAGGCTCAGCTCGTGACCACGCTCAGACTGCTCGAAGGCTCGCTCTTCGTCGGGCAGCGAGGAGAGCCGGATCCAGGCGTCGAAGAGCCGGTGCGGCGCCTCGAGCGTCGTGATGTCGAAGCGCTGCCCCGCGCTCTCGATCGCCGTACTGGTCAACGGAAGCGGGTACCGACCCTCGCGATGTTCCACGAGGAGGGCCTCCTCGATCCGGTTGGCGCTCGAGCCGACGGAATCCAGCTCGATCACGTCGCGGACCTGGCCGTCGACATGGCGGGCATGAATCTCGAGCTCCCCCAGGTAGGAGGGCGGGCTGACGGGCGCGCCAGCGGCGGGTGCGAGCTCCTGTCGCACCTCGATCCCCGCGGGGCGGTGCGCAGAAGGCGTGGCGGACAGGCCGGCACGGAGTACGTCGATGGGCAGCACTGGATCCTCTCGGGTGGGGTACGGAGAGCCGCCGGGACGGCGGCTGCGAACAGGGACTGCCTCGTTCAGGTCCTCCCGACCTGCATGCGTCTACGGAGACCTGCCGAGTGCGCTTGGCAGGTGTGTCGTCAGTGCGGAGCAATGTCTGACAACTCCGACGCTAGTGCGGAGAATGGCCCCTTGTCAAGCGAACTAGATCGGAACTCATGTCCTTCCGACTTGCATGAACCTTGCTGCAGAATGCTTGTTTCGTACGTTGGGATCGGCTTACGCTTGCACGACATGGAGTCCTTCCGCGACCTGACACGTCACTTCTCAGAGCTTTCTCTCGACGTGGTGGCTCAACTCGTCTCGCTCGGGGAAGGCCGGGGGGCGGAGACGGCGGCTCGAGTGCGGAGACCGCACGAGCTCGCCACCCTTCGCGAGATCGCCGTGGTTCAGAGCATCGAGACGTCAAACGCGATCGAGGGCATCCACGCTCCGTCGGCACGCATCAGGAAGCTTGCGACCGAGAAGGTCACGCCACGAGATCGACCCGAGCAGGAGATCGCGGGGTACCGGTTCGTCCTCGGCGAGATCCACGAGCAGGGGCTCGACATCCCGTTCGAGCCACGCTACGTCCTGCAGCTACACGGCCATCTCTATCGCTTCACAGGCGCGCGCCACGCCGGATCGTTCAAGCGCACCGACAACAAGGTGGTCGAGCGAGCGTCCGACGGTGCCGTCGTCGTCCGGTTCACTCCGGTCGACGCGCAGCGGACGCCCGCAGCCATGGAGGAGCTACACCAGCGCTTCACTGCGGCGGAGCGGGCTGACGAGATTCCCTATCCGCTGCTGTGCGCCGCCTACGTCCTCGACTTCCTCACGATCCACCCGTTCACCGACGGCAACGGGCGCATGGCCCGCCTCATCACGCTCTGGCTCCTCTACCGCGGGGGATTCGGTGTCGGCCGCTACATCAGCTTGGAGCGCATCGTGGCCGACACCAAGGTCGACTATTACGACGCCCTCGCCGCCTCGACGGAGAGCTGGCATGAGAACCGCCATGACCTGCTGCCGTGGACTCGCTACCTGCTCGGCGTGATCGTGGCCGCGTATCGGGAGTTCGAGGAGCGGATCGACGCGATGCCGGCCAAGTCAACCGACAAGCGCGAGCTCGTTCGCGCGTTCATCGAAACCTCAGGTCGCGAGGGGTTCGCGGTCGGCGAGGTGCTCGACTCGGTGCCGGTTAGCCGCGACTACCTCGGGAAGCTCCTCCGGGAGTTCCGAGCAGAAGAACTCGTGGAGATGCGTGGAGCCGGTCGCGGGACGCGCTGGCATCGAGTTCGACGGGCGAGCGAGTGACCGTCCTGCCCCTGCTCGAGGACCAGCGAGTGCCCCACGCCGGTGATCGCGATTCTTATGCCTGACGGTGATCTCATCGCGACGTTCTTCCCCCAGCATGCTGCGCGACGGACGATGTGGTGCAACGTTGGAGCGGCCTCTGCTTCTGGTGCCCGGCGACCTGCTGATCCGTGTCGCTCACGAATCCCCACCCGCAGCGGTCGGCGAACCAATCGACCTCAAGCACGACTTCGAGGCATGGGTGATGCGGCAGCCAGGTCTGCCCGGCCCCACGGAGCTCGGACTCCCTCGCTATCGGCTTGAGCCCGGACGTACGCCGTCCTGACCGGAGCCCGCTGCGCGGGCCCGAATCAGAACGGCGTGAGCATCTCTCCTACGCGGTGGCGAGCGCCGGTGCGTCGGTGTACGTCTCGCCGGCGTCGGCCTTGGCGACCAGCGAGGCCGGCGGCTCGAAGCGCTCGCCGTACTGCTGGGCGAGCTCACGCGAGCGGGCCACGAAGCCCGACACGCCGCCCTCGTAGCCGTTGATGTACTGGAGCACACCGCCGGTCCAGCCGGGGAAACCGATCCCCATGATCGAGCCGATGTTCGCGTCGGCGACCGACTCGATCACGCCCTCGTCCATGCACCTGATCGTCTCGAGGGACTCGGCGAACATCATCCGCTCCTCGAGGTCCCTGAGCGAGACCTGGGTCGGGTCACCCTTGATCGGGAACTTCTCGGCGAGGCCGGGCCAGAGGCCGGTGCGCTTGCCGTCTGCGTACTCGTAGAAGCCCGCGCCCTTCAGGCGGCTCGGGCGCCCCTCGGCGATCATCGTGTCGATGACCGCGAAGGCCG
Source organism: Solirubrobacterales bacterium (assembly GCA_013695395.1). Classification (GTDB taxonomy): domain Bacteria; phylum Actinomycetota; class Thermoleophilia; order Solirubrobacterales; family Solirubrobacteraceae; genus Paraconexibacter. The sequence goes on along the minus strand of JACDAP010000614.1, from coordinate 11,856 downwards.
GGTGGTCGTCCCAAGTGCCGCCCTCGGCCTCGACGGCCTCCTTGGACGCCTTGCGGATCTTCGTCATCAGCTCCATGTTCAGCTCGTCGGAGAGCTGGAGCACGGGCGCCGGGTAGCCGGCCTGCGAGGAGGCCTGCTCGATGCTCACCGGAGAGATCCCCTCGGCGAGCATCGCGATGCCCTCGTTGATGAACGTGCCGATGACGCGCGAGGTGTAGAAGCCGCGCGAATCGTTGACGACGATCGGGGTCTTCCCGATCACCTTGGCCACGTCGAGCGCCCGGTTCAGCGTGTCCTGCGAGCCCTTCTCGCCCTTGATGATCTCCAAGAGCGGCATCTTGTCCACGGGGGAGAAGAAGTGCAGCCCGATGAAGTCCTCGGGGCGGGAGACGTACTCGGAGAGCCCCGTGATCGGGAGCGTCGAGGTGTTCGACCCGAGCAGCGCACCCTCGGCGAGGTAAGGCTCGATCTCGGCGAAGACCTGCTCCTTGACCTTCGGATCCTCGAAGACCGCCTCGATGACGAGGTCGGCGCCCTCCGCCTTGGAGGCGTCGTCGGTCGCGGTGATGCGCGCGAGCAGCGCGTCGCCCTTCTCCTGCGTGACCTTCCCGCGGGAGACGCCCTTCTCGACGAGCTTCTCCGAGTAGCCCTTGCCCTTGTCGGCCGCCTCCTGGGAGACGTCCTTGAGCACGACCTCGATGCCGGACTTCGCGCACTGGTAGGCGATGCCCGCGCCCATCATGCCCGCGCCGAGCACGACGACCTTCTTCGGCTGGTAGCGCTCCGCGTTCTTGTCGCGGCCGCGCAGGCCGTTCACCTGCTGGAGGTCGAAGAAGAACGCCTGGATCATGTTCTTCGCCACCTGGCCCGTGGCCAGCGAGGTGAAGTAGCGGCCCTCGATCACCAGGGCGTTGTCGAACGGCACCTGCGCGCCCTCGACGGCCGCGGCCATGATCGCCTTGGGCGCCGGGTAGTTCGCGCCCTTGAGCTGCTTGCGCAGGTTCGAGGGGAACGCCGGCAGGTTCATGGCGAGCTTCGGGTTGGACGGCGTGCCGCCCGGGATCTTGTAGCCCTTCACGTCGAAGGGCTGAACGGCCTCCGGGTTCTCCGCGATCCACTTCTTCGCGGCCGGGACGAGCTCATCCTGCGTGGCGACGAGCTCGTCGACCAGGCCCATCTCGAGCGCCTTGGCCGGCTTGTGCCGTGTGCCCTGGAGGAGCAGCTGCATCATCGCGTCGACGATCCCGAACATGCGGACCGTGCGGGCGACGCCGCCGGCGCCGGGGAGCAGACCGAGCTGGACCTCGGGGAAGCCGAGGACCGGGCCCTTCTCCAGGCAGACGCGGTGGTGGCAGGCCAGCGTGATCTCCAGGCCGCCGCCGAGCGCCGCGCCGTTGATGCAGGCGACGACCGGCTTGCCGAGCGTCTCCAGGCGGCGCATGTCGGCCTTCAGGCCTTCGAAGCCCTCCTGGAACTCCTCCGCCATCTCGGGCGTGGCCTTGATCAGGTCGTTCAGGTCACCGCCGGCGAAGAAGGTCTTCTTCGCGGAGGTGAGCACGACGCCGGAGATCGAGTCCTTCTCGGCCTCCAGGCGGTCGACGGTCTCCTTCAGCGACGCGATGAAGTCCGCGTTCATCGTGTTCGCGGACTGGCTCGGGTCGTCGAGGACCAGGTTCACGACGCCGTCGCCGGCGTCCTCCCAGCGGATGGTCGAGGCCATTCAGATCGCCTCGACGATCGTCGCGATGCCCATACCGCCGCCGACGCAGAGCGTCGCGAGGCCGTACTTGCCGCCGGTGCGGTGCAGCTCGTCGATCAGGGTGCCGAGAATCATCGCGCCGGTCGCGCCGAGCGGGTGGCCCATGGCGATCGCCCCGCCGTTGACGTTGACCTTCTCCATGTCGACGTCGAGATCCTGCACCAGGCGCAGGGCGACGGCGGCGAACGCCTCGTTGATCTCGATGAGGTCGAGGTCGGAGGCCTCGAGGCCGGCCTTCTTGAGCGCCTTCTTGGAGGCGGGGCCGGGGCCCGTCAGCATGATCGTCGGGTCCGCGCCGGAGAGCGCGGTGGCGACGATCCGGGCGCGCGGCGTGAGGCCGAAGCGCTCCGCCATCTTCGCGTTGCCGATGGTCACGAGGGCCGCGCCGTCGACGATGCCCGACGAGTTGCCCGCGTGGTGGACGTGGTTGATCTTCTCGACCCAGTGGTACTTCTGGAGCGCGACGGCGTCGAAGCCGCCCATGTCGCCCATCGCCGCGAAGGAGGGCTTCAGCTGCGCGAGCGTCTCGACCGTCGTGCCGGGGCGGATGAACTCGTCCTTGTCGAGGACGACCTGGCCGTTCAGGTCCTTGACCGGGATGACCGAGTCCTTGAAGTAGCCCTTCTCCTGCGCGGCCCAGGCGCGCTCCTGCGAGCGGGCGGCGAACGCGTCGACGTCGTCGCGCGAGAAGTTCTCGACGGTCGCAATCAGGTCGGCGCCGATGCCCTGCGGAACGAAGCCCGTGTCGAAGTTCGTCTCCGGGTCCATCGCCCAGGCGCCGCCGTCGGAGCCCATCGGGACACGCGACATCGACTCGACGCCGCCGGCGAAGACGAGATCCTCGAAGCCGGAGGCGACCTTCTGGGCCGCGACGTTCACGGCCTCCAGGCCGGAAGCGCAGAAGCGGTTGAGCTGAACGCCCGCGACGGTGTCCGGCAGGCCCGCCTTGATCGCGGCGGTCTTGGCGATGTCGCCGCCCTGGTCGCCGATCGGTGAGACGCAGCCGAGGACCACATCGTCGATGAGGTTCGGGTCGAGCTTCTCGTTGCGCACGAGCGTCTCGTGCATCAGGCCGACCACGAGGTCGACCGGCTTGGTGTTGTGCAGCGAGCCGTTGAACTTGCCCTTGCCGCGGGGGGTGCGGATGGCATCGAAGACGAGCGCTTCGGACGTGGCCATGTGAGGTGTCCTCAATCTAGATCGGGGAGGGGAGGTGAACGCGTTTCATGTTAGGGCACTCGCGCGCCCGTCCCGTTCTCCCACCCCCGACCGGGGGGAGCGCCGCGAACCTCCGCGACGCTCCCGACCTGCAGGCGCTCAGCGCGCCTTGTACTCGAACTCGCTGACCGCCTCGGACGTGTAGTCCTTCTCGAGCGTCCCGAGCGCGTACGGCTTGTCGGTGTCGACCTCGAAGATCGTCGAGGCCGACGGCGGCGTGCGAGCTTCCGCGTCGCCGTACTCGTAATCGCCGAACAGCCCGTCGAAGCTCACGTTGCCGAGCTCCTTCGAGGCGTCGAGCACGCCCTTGTGCGACAGGTCACCGTTCTCGACGGCCTTCTCGAGGACCGCGGACATCGCCTCGCCCTGCACGTAGCCGAAGGCGAAGTAGTAGTCCGGGTCCTGGTTCGGATCGAACTGCTCGACGTCGGCGACCATCTGCTTCATGCCCTCGACCGACTCGTCACCCCACTCCGTGCCCTCCGCGACGACCCACACGTTCTTGGCGAGGTAGTCCTTGAGCGGGGAAGCGCCGAGCTCGTCGATCCACGCCGGCGACTGCGCGATCCACTGGGGTGCGAAGCCGAGCTTGGCGGCGGTGCCCCAGATCGTGCCCGAGTCGGTCGGCAGCGAGGTCACGAAGACCGCGTCGCACTTCGCCCCGGCCAGCGACTGGATCTGGCCGGTCACGTCCTTGTCGCCCTGCGTGAACTTCTGGGCGGAGGCGAGCTTGAAGCCCTCCTTCTCGGCGACGAAGTCGACGCCTTCCTTGCCGGCCTCGCCGTAGGCGTCATCCTGGGAGAGCGAGCAGATGTTCTTCCCCTCGCCGCCGTTCTTGAGGTAGTAGTCGATCCCGTTGATCGCCTGCCCCTGGTAGGGGTTGCCGACCGGCAGCAGGTTCGGCTCGCGGACCCAGAACGCGTCCAGCGATGCGGGCGCGGCGAGGATCTCGTCGCGCTTGAGCTGCGGCAGGACGCCGAGCGTGACCGCGGTGCCGAGCACCTGGGTGAAGGCGACCACGTCGCCCTTCAGCCGGTTGTAGCGCTGGACGGCGACGTCCGGCTTGTACTGGGTGTCGTCCTGGACGAGCTCGACCTTGTACTTGCCCGCGATCCCGCCCTTGGCGTTCAACGCGTCGAAGAAGACCTTGTTGCCGTTGGTCAGCGGGTTGCCAATGACGGCGACCGGCCCGGAGAGCGGTGAGAGCGCCCCGACCTTGATCGTCGTGCCGTCGAAGCCGGGCGCGTTCGGTGGCGCTCCGCCGCTGGCCCCGGCGTCGGTGCCGCCGTCGGCGGCAGGTTCCGATTCGTCGGCGCCGCCGCAGCCGGCCAAAGCCAGTGCCACGGTCGCTCCGGCGATCGTCAGTGTTCTCATGCCTCTCATGTGCTGCATCTCCTCTGGGGTGTGGGACAGAAGGCCATCAGTACGAAAACGGCCAAGCTTTGAAGTACGCCTTCACGCGGAGCCACAGCGCGGCCAGGCCGCGCGGCTCGAACACGAGGAACAGGACGATCAGGAGCCCGAAGATCGCCTGGTTCAGGGAGAAGACGGAGATGAACCCGGAGTCGCCCGAGCCGGTCGTCACGCCGGGGATCGAGGCCGAGTACTGGTCGATCAGGCCGGGCAGCCCGCCGAGCACGAGCGCGCCGAGGATCGAGCCGAAGATCGTGCCGACCCCCCCGACGATGATGATCGCGATGTACTGGATCGACAGGAACAGGTTGAACTGCTCCGGCGTGACGAACTGCTGGTAGCTGCCGAGCAGCGCGCCCGCGAGGGCGGCGAGGCCCGAGCTCATCGCGAAGGCCCCGACCTTGTAGCGGCCGAGCTGCACCCCGATCACCTCCGCGGCGACGTCCCGGTCGCGCACCGCCTGCATCGCCCGGCCCGGCCGGGTGCGCACGAGGTTCTTGCAGAGCAACGCGGCGATCCCGACGATCCCCCAGATCAGCCAGAAGTAGCCCTGGTTGAACGAGAAGTTCTGGCCGAGGAACTGAAGGTCCTTGAAGTCCGCCCCGAGCAACGTGGAGGCGGTCTGCACGCTGGTCCCCGAGTTCCCGCCGGTGATCTCCTTCGCGTTGCGGAAGACGTGCTCCCCGAGGAAGACCAACCCGAGCGTGACGATCGCCAGGTAGTTCCCCCGGAGGCGCAGCGCGAACGGGCCGATGAGTGCGCCCACGAACGCGCCCATCAGCGTCGCCCCAAGCAGCCAGAGCGGGAGCGGCAGGCCGACGTCGTCCGGGCCGCCGAGCTTGGCCGCCGCGTAGGCGCCGATCCCGATGAAGAACGCGTGCCCGAGCGAGACCTGCCCCGTGTAGCCGGTCAGCAGGTTCAGGCCGAGCGCGCCGACCGCCGCGATCCCCGCGTAGTCGAGCACGGAGAGCCAGAACGCGCTCTGCACGAAGACGGGGACGAACGCGTAGAGCAGGAGGATCGCGAGCAACCCGAGCTTGGCGTTCGTCGAGCCGAAGAGCCGGAGGTCGTCGCTGTACTTGCGCGTCATGAGGCCGTGGGTCCGGGCCCTCATATGCGCCGCACCTCCTTCGTGCCGAACAGGCCGTAGGGCCTGATGAGCAGGATCAGCACCATGACGATGTAGGGCATGACCTGGGAGAGGTTCGCCCCGGCCCAGGGGAAGAGGTCCTCCTGGTAGCCGGAGGTGAGCGCCTGCGTCAGGCCGATGATCAGGCCCCCGAGCACGGCGCCGATCGGGGAGTCGAGGCCACCGACGATCATCGCCGGGAAGGCCACGAGCGCGATCGCGCCGATGCCGGGGGTGAGCGCCGCCGGACCGGCCGCCAGGGTGACGCCGGCCAGGCAGGCCAGGGCTCCCGAGATCCCCCAGGAGACCGCGAAGACCCGCCGGGCGGAGATTCCCTGGGCCAGCGCAGCCTCCTGGTCGAAGGCGGTCGCCCGCATGGCGACCCCGAGCTTGGAGAAGCGGAAGAACGCGAAGAACGCGGCGAGCACGCCGGCGGTGATGCCGATCGTCCACAGGTCCTTCGTGGCGAGCACGACGCCGCCCGCGTCGACCGTCTGCACGCCCCACGGGTCGCCCAGGTTCAGCGCACGGAAGCCCCAGATCGAGGTGACGAGCTGCTCGAGGATGAACAGCAGCCCGATCGTCACCATGAGGACCGCGAAGACCGGCTGGCCGACCATCCGCCGCAGGACCACCCGTTCGGTGCCCGCAGCGATCAGGCCGGAGAGGAGAACGGCCCCGATCACCGCGAGCAGGAACGGCAGGGTCGCGGTGTCGCCGAGCGCGTAGGCCAGGTAGGCACCGAGAGCGACGAGCCCGCCCTGCGCGAAGTTGATGACCCCGGTGGCCCGGTAGATGATCACGAAGCCGAGCGCGACCAGCGCGTACCGCGCGCCGAGCGCCGTGCCGTTGAAGCAGAGCTGGAGGAACTCATCCATAGAGGGCCTCCACCTCGTCGGAGAACTGCTCGGCGATCGCCGAGCGCTTGACCTTCTGGGTGGCGGTGAGCTGGCCGTCCTCGTGGTCGAGCTCAGCCCTCAGCAGCGCGAACTTCTTGACCTCCTCGACCTGGGCGAGCTCGGTGTTGACCTCGTCGACCCACGCCTGCACGAGGGCACGGACCTCGTCCTTGCCCGCGAGATCGCTGTAGGTCGTGTAGGCGAGGCCCTGCCGGGCGGCCCAGTCCCCGACCGTGTCGGCCTCGATCCCGATGAGCGCGGCGAGGTGCTTGCGGCCGTCTCCGAGCAGGATCGCCTCGCGCACGTACGGGGAGACCTTCAGCCGGTTCTCGATCTCGCTCGGGGCGACGTTCTTGCCGCCGGCGGTGATCATGATGTCCTTCTTGCGGTCGGTGATCTTGAGAAAGCCGTCCTCGGAGAGCTCGCCGACGTCGCCGGTGTGCAGCCAACCGTCGGGATCAACCGTCTCGGCCGTGGCCTCGGGGTTCTCCCAGTAGCCCTGGAAGACGCCGGGCGAGCGGGTGAGGATCTCGCCGTCCTCGGCGAGCTTCAGCTCGACGCCGTCGAGGGCCGGGCCGACCCAGCCGATCCGCACATCTCCCTCGCGGGTGTAGGTGCCGCACGCGGTGTTCTCGGTCATCCCGTAGCCCTCCCGGACCGGCACGCCGATCGCCCAGAAGTACTCGAGCACCTGCGGCGCGATCGGGGCGGCGCCGGAGATCGCGGCGCGGACCCGCAGCAGGCCGAGCTTCTCGCGCAGCGGGCGGTAGAGGACCGCACCCCAGAAGGCGTCGGCCAGGCGTGAGGGCCCGGAGCGCCCGCCGGCCATGCGCTTCGGCGCGACCTTCCGCCCCCGGGCGAGCGCCCGGGCGTAGACCTTCCGCTTGAGCCAGGTGGCGTCGGCCATCCGGAGCTCGACGCCCGCGAGCATCTTCTCCCAGACGCGCGGGACCCCGAGGAACACCGTCGGCTGCACCTCGCGCAGGTCGCGCGGGAAGGTCTCCGGGCCCTCGCCGAAGTGGACCGTGTAGCCGGCGTGGACGGCGTCGATCACGCTGGCCAGGCGCTCGGCGACGTGGCAGAGCGGCAGGTAGCTGAGGCTCGAGTCCTGCGGGCTCGTGACGAACGCGGCGCTCGAGGCCTCCCCGGCGAAGACGAGGTTCGCGTGGGAGAGCATCCCGCCCTTCGGCGGGCCGGTCGTGCCGCTCGTGTAGACGAGGATCGCGGTCGCCTGCGGGTCGAGTGCAGCGACCGCCTGCTCGAGGTCGAGCGGCTCGGTCTCCTCCAGCTCGCTCCACAGGCCGATGCCCTGCGCGCGGACTCCGCGCGGCTCGACCACGATGAGGTGCTCGAGCGCGGGCAGCTCGTCCCGAACGGCCAGGGCCTTGTCGAGCTGCTCCTCGTCCTCGGCGATCAGGACCTTGGCGCCGCAGTGGCCGAGCAGGTAGGAGACCTCCGCCTCGGGGCTCGTCGGGTAGATCCCGACGCTGATCGCGCCGAGCGCCTGGATCGCCAGGTCGGCGACGACCCACTCGGGTCGGTTCTCGGCGTGTATGGCCACCCGGTCGCCGGTCCCGACCCCGAGCTCCCGCAGCCCGGCGGCGACCCGAGCGATGCGGTCGGCGTACCCCTTCCAGGTGGTCTCCCGCCAGCGGCCGAGGTGCTTGTCGCGGAGCGCGACGGCTTTGGGACGCTCGGCGGCGTGGCGGAGGACGTGGCCGGGGAGCGAGGCCACGGCCGCGGTCCCGGCCGGTGCGGCGGGGTCGGTGGCGGTGCTCATCCGGCCCCGAGGTAGGCGTCGATGACGCGCTGGTCGTTCTGCACGTGCTCCGGGGTGCCGACGGTGATCGGGACGCCGAAGTCCATCGCCATGACCCGGTCGGCGAGATCCATGACGAGGGCCATCTGGTGCTCGACGAGGATCATCGCGAGGTCGAGCCGGTCGCGGACGTCGAGGATGTAGCGGGCCATGTCCTGGGACTCCTCCAGGTGCATGCCGGCCACGGGCTCGTCGAGCAGCAGCAGCTTGGGCTCCATCGCGATCGCGCGACCGAGCTCGAGACGCTTCTGCACGCCGTAGGGGAGCTTGCCCGCGGGCTGGCCGCGGTAGGGCTCGAGCTCGAGCAGCTCGATCACCCGCTCGACCGCCTCGCGGTGCTCGATCTCCTCCCGCTTGGCGCGCCCCCACCAGGCCATCCCGGCCAGGAAGCCCGTCCGCATCTTCGTGTGGCGGCCGAGCATCAGGTTGTCGACGACGGTCAGGTTCTCGAACAGGCCGAGGTTCTGGAAGGTCCGCGCCACACCGAGCCCGGCGATCTGCGCGGGTGCCTTCTTGAGCAGGTCGGTGCCGTCGAGCGTGATCGAGCCCTCCTGCGGCGTGTAGACCCCGTTCAGGCAGTTGAAGATCGAGGTCTTGCCCGCGCCGTTCGGGCCGATGACGGCGAAGAGCTCCCCGCGCCGGACGTCGAAGTCGACCCCGTCGAGGGCGGTGACGCCGCCGAAGCGCAGGACGACGCCGGAGACCTCGAGCAGCGCCTTCTGCTCCGCTGCGGGTGCGTCGGTCGCATCCGGGCTCACGGTCTCCGTCATGCCGCCCACCGCTTCTTGCGCCGGTAGCTCTTGACGTCCCGGAAGTTCACCCGGTCGGCGTCGCCGCCGCCGGTGCCGAGGTAGAACTCCTTGATGTCCTCGTCGGCCAGGAGCGCGGAGGCCGCACCCTCCTTGACGATCCGGCCGGTCTCCATGACGTAGCCGCGGTCGGCGATCCCGAGGGCCATCGAGGCGTTCTGCTCGACCAGCAGCACGCTCGTGCCCTGGCGGTTGACCTCGACGATGATGTCGCGGATCTGCTGGACGATCTTCGGGGCGAGCCCGAGCGAGGGCTCGTCGAGCAGCAGGAGCTTCGGTGCGGCCATCAGCGCACGGCCCATCGCGACCATCTGCTGCTCGCCGCCGGAGAGATAGCCGGCGATCGAGGAGCCGCGCTCCTTGAGGACCGGGAAGAGGTCGAGGACCTGCGCGTAGCTCTCGGCGATCTCGGTTCGCCCCTTCCGGGTGAAGGCGCCTGTCTTGAGGTTCTCGTCCACGGTGAGCTCGGCGAAGATCCGCCGTCCCTCCATGACCTGGGCGATCCCGCGGCGGACGATCGCGGGCGGGTCGAGCCGCTCGATCGGATCGCCGTCGAGCAGCACGCTGCCCTTCGTGGGCTTGCCGTTGTGGATGTCGAGCAGGCCGGTGATGGCCCGCAGCAGCGTCGTCTTGCCCGCGCCGTTGGCACCGAGCAGCGCGACGATCTCGCCGCGGGCGACGTCGAGCGAGACCCCGCGCAGCACGAGCGCGAGGTCGTCGTAGACCACTTCCAGACCCTTCACCGACAGCAGTTCCTCGGAGCCTTTCCGCTCTTCGGCTCGACCCTTCGCCAACCTCTCACCTCCTCTCGTCCCTGAACCTTCCCAGAAACGACCGACAGAACTCCTGGTAAGAAATGTGGACCGGCCGTTCGTCCGAACGCGTCGCCACGATGTCTCGCGTGGACCAGCTCTTCGAACCCGCGCCTTCCCGCCCCGCGCCCCTGGCCGCCCGGCTGCGCCCCGACTCGCTCGAGGCGGTGGTGGGCCAGGACCACCTGCTCGCGGAGGGCTCCGCGCTGCGGGCGGCGATCGAGCTCGGGCGCCCGCACTCGATGATCCTGCACGGCCCGCCGGGCACCGGGAAGACGACGCTCGCGCGCCTGGTCGCCGCCGCCGCCGAGGCGACCTTCGAGGAGCTCTCCGCGGTGGAGGCCGGGCGCGCGGAGGTGCGCGCGGTGATGGAGCGGGCGCGCCACCGATCCGGCGCGACCGTGTTCTTCCTCGACGAGATCCACCGCTTCAACAAGGCCCAGCAGGACGCGCTGCTGCCCGCGGTCGAGGCGGGCCTGGTGACCCTGATCGGCGCGACGACGGAGAACCCGAGCTTCGAGGTCAACGCCGCGCTGCTCTCGCGGTGCGCGCTCTACGAGCTGCGGGCGCTCGAGCCGGACGACGTCCGCGGGGTGCTCGAGAAGGCGCTCCTGGAGCTCCCGGGTGACGGTGAGGGTGACCATGCGACGGCCGAAGATGGCGCGCTCGCCTTTCTCAGCGCCCGGACCGGCGGCGACGCGCGCGCCGCACTCGGCGCGTTGGAGCTCGCGGCGGCTCAGGGCCACGTGACGCTGGCGGTCGCCGAGGACGCCCTCCAGCGCCGCGCGGTCCGCTACGACAAGAAGGGCGACGCGCACTACGACCTCATCTCCGCCTGGATCAAGGCGACGCGAGGCTCCGACCCCGACGCCTCGCTCTACTACCTGGCCGTGATGCTCGAGGCGGGCGAGGATCCGCGGTTCATCGCCCGGCGCATGGTCATCCTGGCCAGCGAGGACATCGGCAACGCGGCCCCCCAGGCGCTGCAGGTCGCGACCTCGACCGCCGCGGCGGTGCAGCTCGTCGGCATGCCGGAGGGCGCCCACGCGCTGGCCCAGTGCGCGACCTACCTGGCTTGCGCACCGAAGTCGAACGCGTCCTACGCCGCGCTGAACGCGGCGCGGGAGCACGTCCGCGAGCACGGGGTCGAGGCTCCGCCGGAGCCGCTGCTACCCGGAGCCCGCGGGGTCGGCTACGACTACCCGCACGATCGCCCGGGCCACGTCTCGCCCCAGGAGCTGCTGCCTGCGGCACTCGTCGGCACCCGCTTCTACGCGCCGGAGGGCGCCGAGCCACAGCAGGCCGAGCGACTCGCTGCGGTGCGCCGCGCGCGCGGCAGGCAGACGGTGTGAACGAGGCGTGAAACCGGACGCAGGAACGCGCCCGGACGGGGTGAATACCGAAACCAGGGTGCCCACCCGGGGTTGAAGTGGTCAGAAGCCTGACGATTCACCCGTCGCCTCCGTGAGGTCGCGCACAGCGCGCGGTCCCTGGTGTGGGCGGGGCCCGCACCAGGTACTGACCTCCCGCCCATGCTCCTCAACGCCACCACCGCGCTCTCCGACGGCGCCCGCCTGCGCCTCCGGCTGCCCCACCGCGCCGATCGCGCCGGGGTGCGCGCGCTGCTGCTCGGGCTCGGCCTGGAGACCCGCGACCTGGATCTGGTCCGAGCGCTGCGGTTCGCGCCCCGCGAGCGCGTCGTGGCCTGCGCAACCGCATTCGTCGGCGGGACCGAGCGCGTCGTCGCCGTCGGCGCCATCGATCTCGGGGAGCGCGAGCCTGATCTCCTGGTGGCCGACGAGTCCCTGGCCCCGGGGGCCGGCGCGGCCCTCAGCGGTGCTCTGCGTGAGCGCTCGCTGCGCGACGCGGCCGCTTGAGCGACGGGCGTCCCCGGCCGCGCTCGAGTGGCAGGATGGGCGGTATGGCCTCCCCGCCGCAGGCGTCCCCCGCGAGCCCCGTGAGCCCGGTCACCGGGACGCGCCTGCGCCAGCACGATGC
>JACDAP010000571.1 GCA_013695395.1 Solirubrobacterales bacterium | reverse complement strand
GCTCTGGCTCGACCTCGAGCAGGAGACCGAGCGCCACGCCTCGGTCCGCTGGCACTGGGTCAAGGGCCACGTCGGCAACGCGCTCAACGAGCGCGCGGACGAGCTGGCGGTGGTCGCCGCCGCGTCGGCCTAGCGTCCCGGTCCGGAGCGCGGTCCGGACGTAAGGAGCGCGGGCGCGCACGACGGCCGCGCTGCCGTCGCCGTCCCGGGGTGCGGCGGCTGGAGGCTCAGCGCGCCGTCGCCTGGCCGCGCTCGAGCACCAGCGCGCAGAAGGCCTCGACGACGCTGGGGTCGAACTGCGAGCCCGAACACGCCTGCAGCTCCTGCAGGGCGTCGGCCTGCGTCCAGAGCGCACGGTAGGTCCGTTCGGGGTCGGTCATCGCCTGGAAGGCATCGCAGACCGCCACGATGCGGGCACCGAGCGGGATCCGGTCACCGGCCACCCCGTCGGGGTAGCCGAGGCCGTCCCAGCGCTCGTGGCTGGCGCGCACCAGCCGGGCGACCGGAGCGAGCGCGGGGGCGCCGAGCAGGATGCGCTCGCCGATGATCGTGTGGCGGCGGATAAAGGCCCACTCCTCGTCGTCCAGCGGCCCGGGCTTGTCGAGGATCTGGTCGGGGATCGCCGACTTGCCGACGTCGTGCAGCTCAGCGGCGCGGACGATCTCGTCGACCTCCTCGTTGCTCAGTCGCAGTGCGCGCGAGGCGTCGCGGGCCAGGTCGGCGACCTGGCGGGAGTGGTCGCCGAGCCCGGGCTGGCGCTCGGTCAACAGCCGCATCAGGACGCTCGAGCTCTGCGAGGCGGCGGAGAGGCGCCCCGAGGCCTTGTGGGCGTACATGCGCTGGTCCGCGCAGCCAAGGGCGAGGACGCCGTCGGCGCCCTCGGTCGGTAAGAGGGCGGACCCGTGGGAGCTCGTGATCGAGAACCCCTCACCGTGCTCGGCCAGCGCGGCAGCAGCCCTGGCGACCAGGTGCTCGAGGGCCGCCCGGTCTCGCCCCGGAGCGGTCAGCACGCAGAACTCGTCGCCGCCGAGGCGGTAGGCGGTGGCGTCCGCTTCGACGGCCGCGGCGAGCCGCTGGCCCAGGCGCCGCAGCAGCGCGTCGCCGGCCAGGTGGCCGAACGCGTCGTTGTAGCTCTTGAACCCGTTGAGGTCGAAGACCGTCAAGACGGCCTCCGGCGATGCGGCACCGCCGGCCAGCGCGGCCTCGAGATCGCTGAGCAACCGGCGCCGGTTGCTCAGCCCGGTCAGCGGGTCGGTCAGCGCCTCCGCGCGTGCCTGGTCGGCCGTGACGCGCAGGGCGGCCTGCTCACGCTCGAGGCCCTCGCGCAGGAACGCGATGATCCAGGTCGTGATCAACAGCATCGGCCCGCCCACCAGAGCGCGGGAGAGGGCGTCGGCGTCCGCGCCGCTGCCGGGGAGCACCGGCAGCCAGAAGGCCGCGAGGAGCAGGGCGCTGAGGGCGGCGATGACCCGCCGGTCGCGGTAGGCGTAGCCGATGAAGACCGCGATCAGGAGGTAGAACCAGGCGTAGACGCCTCCGTGGGGGCCGACGCTCCACACCGTGAGCGCCACCTCCGCGGTGGCGATGACGGAGATCGATGCGAGCCACTCCGTCCGCAGTCGGGCCCACGGGACCAGGAAGCAGAGCAGCCCGCTCGCGGCGGCGAGCGCGTTGATGAGATGGACGTAGGAGGGCGGCGTCGGGTCCCGGAAGAGCTCGTTGGCCGGGAGCGAGGCGATGGCGCCGGCGGCGAAGAGCCCGCCCGCGATCCGTCCGACCCGCTGGCGATGTCCGGCATCTACGCCCATTGATCCACAAAGTCGGCACATTGGCCGCCGAGCTTGAGCGCGGGGCTCGAGGATCCGGGCTCAGGCGGGCACGCCCGCGCCGACCCGGCCCCGGATGAGGTCCGCGGCACGCTCGGCGACCATGATCGTCGGTGCGTTCGTGTTGCCGCCCGGGATGAGCGGGAAGACCGAGGCGTCGGCGACGCGTAGGCCCCGGGTCCCGCGGACGCGCAGCTCGGGGTCGACGACCGCACGGTCGTCCACGCCGATCCGGCAGGTCCCCACCGGGTGGTAGATGAGCTCCACGCGCCGGCGAACGTCCGCCTCGATCTCTGAGTCGGAGACCGCCTCCGGGCCCGGGTAGATCTCCCGCGCGGTCGCCGATTTGAGCGGCTCACAGGCGGCGATCCGCCGCGCGATCTTCACGCCCTCGACCATCGCCGCGAGGTCGTCGGGGTCGGAGAGCACGTTCGGGTTGATGCGCGGTGCCGCCGTCGGGTCGGCGGAGGCCAGCTTGACCCAGCCGCGGCTCTTCGGGGAGACGAGCGTCGGGCCGACGGTGTAGGCGTGCTTGTCGTGGGTCTCCTCACCGTGCCGCGAGAAGAACGCGGGCGCGAAGTGGAACTGCACGTCGGGCGCCGGGAGGCCCGGCTTCGTGCGCACGAACGCGAACGCCTCGCCGACTGAGCTGGTCAGCGGCCCGGTGCGGCGCAGCGCGAACTCGGCCAGGTACTTCGGGTGCTCGGCGTCGAGCAGCGAGGCGGCCAGCAGGGACTCGAAGATGCAGACGAGGAACGGGTGGTCGTGGAGGTTGTCGCCGACCCCGTCGAGCTCGTGGGCGACGTTCACGCCGACCTCCTGCAGATGGTCGGCCGGCCCGATGCCGGAGAGCATCAGCAGCTGCGGTGAGCCGTACGCGCCCGCGGCGAGGACGACCTCGCGGGAGGCGCTCGCGACCTGCTCCTTCCCCTTCTTGTCGCGGTAGCGCACCCCGGTGGCGCGGTTGCCCTCGAGCTCGACCCGGAGCACCTGGGCGTGCGTGACGATCTCCAGGTTCGGGCGCTTTGCGACCGGCTTGAGGTACGCATCGGCGACCGAGAAGCGCAGCCCGTTCTTCTGCGTCACCTGCGCCCAGGAGGCTCCGTCCTGCTCGGGTCCGTTGTAGTCGGCCACGCGCGGAATGCCCGAGGCCTCGGCGGCCTCCAGGAACATCGGGGTGAGCTTCCGGGGTGAGCGCGTGTTGGCGACGTTCAGCGGGCCGCCGACCGCGTGGTGCTCGGAGGCGCCGCGCTCGTTGTGCTCGGCCTTCAGGAAGTAGGGGCGGACGTCGTCCCAGCCCCAGCCCTCGGCGCCCTGCTTCTCCCACAGGTCGTAGTCGAGGGGGCGGCCGCGGACGTAGAGCATCGCGTTCATCG
This sequence comes from Solirubrobacterales bacterium, assembly GCA_013695395.1. Lineage (GTDB taxonomy): Bacteria > Actinomycetota > Thermoleophilia > Solirubrobacterales > Solirubrobacteraceae > Paraconexibacter. The sequence goes on along the minus strand of JACDAP010000571.1, from coordinate 803 downwards.
AGCTGCTCCCGCCGAGGCCCTTGCCGCGCGGGGAGAAGAGCGAGCGGCCGTCGCAGTGCGGCTGCGGCTCGGTCGAGAGGCCCCAGTCGAGCTTGGTGTGGAACTGCTTGGGGAAGGCGGCCGGGATCTTGATGTTCGGGCTGCGGTCCTTCCCGCCGGCCTCCAGGAGCAGCACCCGGACCGAGGGATCCTCGGAGAGGCGGTTGGCGAGGACGCAGCCGGCCGAGCCGGCTCCGACGATGACGTAGTCCGCGGAAGGCATGGGACCAATCGTAGGCGACACACTGACGCAGTGTCAGAAGGCGGCGCGCCGGGATGACAACGATTGCGCGTGCAACAATCAGGGTCCATGACCGATGCCCGTCGCCGCTCCGCCACCCTGTTCCTCTGCTGCCTCGCGCAGTTCATGGTCATCCTCGACGTCTCGATCGTCAACGTCGCGCTGCCCTCGATCCGCACCGACCTGGAGTTCGATCCGGCGCACTTGCAGTGGGTCGTCAACGCCTACACGCTCACCTTCGCGGGCTTCCTGCTGCTCGGGGGGCGTGCGGCCGACCTCATCGGGCGGCGGACGGTCTTCATCGTCGGACTCGGCGTCTTCGGCCTCGCCTCGCTCGTCGGCGGCTTCGCGCAGAGCGACACCATGCTGATCCTCGCGCGGGCGGCCCAGGGGCTCGGCGGGGCGATCGTCGCGCCCGCCACGCTCTCGATCCTCACCACCGCGTTCACCGAGGGACCGGAGCGCAACCGGGCGCTCGGCCTGTGGGCCGCGATGGGCGGGGCCGGCGGCGCCGCCGGGGCCC
>JACDAP010000562.1 GCA_013695395.1 Solirubrobacterales bacterium | reverse complement strand
CGCCCGCGCCCTGGAGACCGCGCGGGTCGAGGCCCCGGTACTCACGGGGCTCGCCCAGCTGATCTCCGGGGAGCTCCCGCTCGACGACTGGGTCGCGCTCGTACGCACGACCGTCCCGCCGCCGGCGAGATGGCGGCGCGGTGAGCGCCCGCGCGGATGGTGGCGCCGCTTCGTGGATCGCCTGCGCGCCAAGTGGGCGTCGCAGCGGCCGCCCGAGCTCTGAGCCAGCCACACCCCGGCGAACCGCCCAGCCTTTCTCCGTCTGAGGCGGTGAAGAACTGGGAGTTCCTTCCGGGGGTCGCCGGTCCGACGTCCGCCGCGTGGGACGGGGTTCGACGTCATCTGTCCCCGAATGTGGGGGCAATCCGCGTCGAACCCCCAGGCAGAAGCCCTGCGCGAGGGACTCCGGGGAAACGACCACGATGCGAGGACCTCCGCCCCGGGAGCCCCTCGGCCGCGCGCACGACCTCTACCGTCGAGCGCCGCATGGCGACCGTCCCCACCCGCGACCCGTGGACCGACCTCCTTCAGCAGGGGCGCGACGACGAGCGGCTCGTCCGCGAGGCCTACGAGGGGCCGCGCCCGGCGGAGACGCGGCCGATCCCGGCAGAGCTCCACCCCCTCGTCGTCGGGGCGCTCGAGCAGCAGGGGATGAACACCCTCTACAGCCACCAGGCCGAGGCCCTCCACGCCGCCTGGGCGGGCCCGACGATCGTCACCACCGGCACCGCCTCGGGGAAGTCGCTCTGCTTCCAGCTGCCGACCCTCGACGTCCTCTGCCGCGACGCGAAGGCCCGCGCGCTCTACCTCTACCCGACCAAGGCCCTGGCCCAGGACCAGGCCCGCTCGCTCCACCGCTTCGGCCTGACCAAACAGGTTCGGCCCGCGATCTACGACGGCGACACCCGGAAGGAGGAGCGCGCGCAGGTGCGCCGGCGCAGCAACCTGATCCTCACGAACCCGGACATGCTGCACACGGGGATCCTCCCGAACCATCGCGCCTGGGCCGAGCTCTTCAGCCACCTCGCGATCGTCGTGGTGGACGAGGCGCACGTCTATCGCGGCGTCTTCGGCTCCCACGTCGCCAACGTGCTCAGGCGACTGCGCAGGATCGCGAACGCCTACGGCACCGAGCCGCGCTTTCTGCTGGCCAGCGCGACGATCGCCAACCCGGTCGAGCTCGCCGAGAAGCTCACCGGCCTGAGCCCCGTCCAGCTCGTCGACGAGGACGGATCGCCCGGCTCGGCCCGCAAGATCGCGATGTGGAATCCGCCCGTCACCGACGAGCCGACCCAGACCCGCCGCCCGGCACCGTCAGAGGCCGGAGAGCTGCTGGCCGACCTCGTCCGGGCCGGTGCGCGCACCATCTGCTTCATCCGCTCCCGCAAGGGCGCCGAGGTCGTCGCCCGCGCCGCGCGGGAGCACCTGAACGGCAGCGGCGAGCCGGAGCTCGCCGAGCGCGTCGCCGCCTACCGCGCGGGCTACACCACCCAGCAGCGTCACGAGCTCGAGCGCCAGCTCACCGAAGGCGAGCTGCTCGCCGTCGTCACCACGAGCGCGCTCGAGCTCGGCATCGACATCGGCGCCCTCGACGCCGCGATCGTCGTCACCTTCCCCGGCACCGTCGCCTCGCTCAAGCAGATGTGGGGGCGGGCGGGGCGGCGCGGCCGGGGGCTCGCGGTCTACATCGCCGGCGAGGACGCGCTCGACCAGTTCTTCTGCCGCCATCCCGACGAGTTCCTCGACCGCCCGGTGGAGGCGGCGATCCTCGATCACGCCAGCGAGGAGATCCACCACCAGCACCTGCTCTGCGCGGCCCACGAGGGCCCGCTCGCGCCCGCCGACCAGGAGATCTTCGGGCCCGAGCTGCTGAAGCACTGCCAGCAGCTCGTGGCCAAGGGGGAGCTCGTGCAGCGCGCGAGCGGCTTCACGCTCAGGAAGCCCGAGGACTACCCGGCCGCGCGCGTCTCGCTGCGCTCGGGCTCCAACGAGCTGACCGCGATCGTCGACGTGAGCAGTGGCGAGGTCCTCGGCACCACCGACGGCGCGCGCTCCCACTCGACCGTTCACGATGGCGCCGTCTACCTCCACATGGGCCGCCAGTACGAGGTGGCCGAGCTCGACCTCGAGCGCTCGCGGGCGCTCGTCACCCCCTTCCACGGCGACTGGTACACGCAGCCCAAGCGCGAGACGCTCACCCACGTGGAGCGGCTCCTCGACCGTCGCGACACCCTCGGGGTGACGCTCTCCTACGGCGTCGTGACCGTCACCGAGCAGGTGCTCGGCTACCAGCGCAAGCGGATCACCGACCACGAGGAGCTCGGCATGGAGGCCCTCGACCTGCCGCCGACCGCGTTCACCACGAAGGGCCTGTGGTTCGAGCTCGGGCCCGAGCTGCTGTGGGAGGACTTCCCCATGGATGTCCTGCTCGGGACGCTCCACGCGACCGAGCACGCGCAGATCGCGGTGCTCCCGCTGATCGCCATGTGCGACCGCTGGGACATCGGGGGCCTCTCGACGAACCTGCATCCGCAGACCGGCGGGGCGACGATCTTCATCCACGAGGGCCACCCCGGCGGGGTCGGGATCACGCGGATCGGCTACGACCGCTTCGAGAGGCTCTGCGGTGACGCGCACCGGCTGATCAGCGAGTGCCCGTGCCGCAGCGGCTGCCCATCGTGCGTGCAGTCCCCGAAGTGCGGGAACCTGAACGAGCCGCTCGCGAAGAACGGGGCGATGGAACTGCTCGGTCGGATGTTGGGGTGACGTGCTGGAACGCGAGCGTTCACCATCTGCTTACCTGATCGGTCCATGCATCCCCGCCGGTGGCTCGCCCTCTCCGTCCTCGCCCTCGCCGCCGCAGCCCCCGCCAGCGCCCAGGCGGGCTCCACCAGCGGCCAGCTCCGCGCCGGCGCCGGCCAGGCGGACATCACCCCGCCGAAGACCGGCTACTACCTCGGGGGCTGGACCCGCGCCGACCGCCTGGCCAAGGGGCAGAGCACGCGCCTCTACGCGAACACGCTCGTGCTGCAGCGCGGCACGCAGAAGGTCGCGCTGGTCTCGGTCGAGCTCTTCTCGGTCGCCGCGGGGCTGCAGGAGGACGTCGCGCGCGAGGTGGCAGACCTCGGATTCGACCAGAGCACCGTGCTCCTCGCCGCCTCCCACACCCATTCGGGGCCGGGCGGCTTCTCGAACAACCCCACCTACAACACCGCCGCCCCGAGCGTGGAGACGATCGGGGACCCGAACAGCTTCGTCGAGTTCTTCGACCCGAAGCCCGCCGACCCGCAGCTCTACACCTTCCTCGTCAAGCAGATCGCCGCGTCGATCCGCCGCGCCCACGCCGACCGGGGCCTCGCCGAGGCGGCCTGGGGGCACTCCCGCCTCACTGACGTCACCGACAACCGCTCGATCGAGGCGCACCTGGCCAACTACGGCATCGACGTCCCGACCGGGCAGGGGAGCGCCGACATGGCGCCCGGCGGGCGGATCTCCACCATCGACCCGACCGTCGACGTGCTCCGGGTCGACAAGGTGCGCAAGAGCAAGAAGAAGGGCGGCAAGGCGCGACGCATCCCGATCGGCGCCTACTCGAACTTCGCGGACCACGGCACCGTGGTCAAGAGCGAGACCGAGCTCTACTCGGGCGACCACCACGCCGCCGCCTGGCGCCTGTTCGTCGACCGGCTGCGCAAGAGCCGGGACATCCCGCGCCGGCAGACCGTGGTCAACGTCTACCCCAACGGCGCCGAGGGCGACCAGAGCGCCGGCCTGCGTCACACGGGCGTGGCGGGCGCGGTGGAGGTCGGCCAGAAGGAGGCCGACGCGATGTTCGAGGCCTGGCAGGACGCGGAGAGCAAGCTCAGCCGCACGCCGCCGCTCGACGTCCGCTGGACGCGCACCTGCTTCTGCGGCCGCGACACCGCGACCGGCCCGGTCGACTCCAAGGGGGTCGTCGGCGCGGGCTTCCTGACCGGCTCGGAGGAGGGCCGCGGGCCGCTCTTCGACCTCACCGGGGTCTCTTTCGAGGGCCGCACCAGCCCGGTCGACGACCCGGTCCAGGGCCGCAAGATCCAGGTCCCGGTCGCCTCCCCGCCCCCGGCCACGATCGTCTCGGTCCTGCGGATCGGCGACGGCGCGCTCGCGACGATCCCGGGGGAGCCGACCAAGCAGGTCGGCGTCCACGTCCGCGAGGCGGTCCTGAAGGAGCTCGCGGGCTCCGGCGTCAAGACGATCACGATCGCCGGCCTCGCCCAGGACTTCATCCAGTACATCACCACCGCGGCCGAGTACGGCACCCAGTCCTACGAGGGCGCCTCGACCCTGTACGGGAAGAACCAGGCGACCTTCCTCCAGGAGCGGTTGGCCGAGCTCGCGCGGACCATGGCCGCCGGCACGCCCGCGCCGGAGCCCTTCCCGCTCGACACGAGCTACGGCGTGAAGCCCGACGGGCCCGCCTTCGGCCCGGGAGCCGCCTCCGGCACCATCACGCAGGAGCCGGCCGAGTCGGTCCAGCGGATGGCGAAGGTCGACCTCGCCTGGACCGGCGGCCCGGACGGCGTCGACCGGCCGGTCG
>JACDAP010000561.1 GCA_013695395.1 Solirubrobacterales bacterium | reverse complement strand
CTTGTAGAGGGTCCCCTCCAGGATCGCGGCCGGGATGAGCTGCGCCGGGCGGACGTGCTCCTGCGCGGTATCGGGCACCGGGCTGCCGAAGGCCGCGGCCCACAGCTTGGCGGCGAGCTTCTGGCCGACGATGCCCGCCACGATCAGCAGCGGCAACTCGGCCTTGAGCAAGAACTTGATCATCGCCCGACCCTACCCGGCGCCCACTGCCCCGAGGCAGACTCAGGGGTCCCAAGGGCGCGTCTGGAGCGGCGTTCGTCTGAGGGCCAGGGCTCCGTCGGGTCGAGCAGCGCGCGCACGGAGACGACCTTCGACTCCAGCGACGCCGGCTGTCGCGGCGCTCGTCCAACCTGAGCCGGAGTAGACGCGGGATTGTGATGCAACGCCTCCGTGTCAGCGATGGCGACACGCGATGTCAGCGACGTCCGGGCGCCCGACCGCAGTGCCGTAAGCGGATCCCGCGGCGGGAGAGTTCCGGTAGTCCCGCCGGGCTGGTTGACCCGCTCCGAGTTGGTTACTGCTCCGGACGAGAGCCCACAGATGAATCTCGGGGCGTTCCAGAGTCTTTACCCACATGGGTAAGAGAAAGGTAGTTCTCGAGATGGTGCTGTCCTTCGACGGCTTCGCGACGAGCCTCGACGGGACGCATGACTGGATGTTCGAGTTCTTCGGCGACGACAGCGGCGAGTGGAACCTTCGCGCTCTCGACGAGGCCGGGACCCACGCGATGGGCCGGCGAAGCTACGAGATCATGGGGCCGCACTGGCTGGCCTCCGAGGGTCCGGTAGATGAGCTAAGCGGGCTGCACGACGCGGCGGGGAAGCGCACGGCCGTTCGCCGAGGGCTGGTCGCCTCGGAGAACGTCTGGATCGAGGTCGATATCGCCGGGCCAACCGATGGTGCCGAACTCAGCGTCGACTTCCACTGCGCCAAAGAGGCGATCGTCGTCGCGGATCGCGGTGAATACGCCTCTGGCCTCGAACACCGCGGCAAGGTCGACCTCGTGAACCGCCCCGTCCGCGAACGTCAACCGAAGCCACCGATCGTGGAGCGGCTCGACGTGCGTGATGGTGGTGCGGGGCGCGGTCACGGAAGCGGATCGATCGGGATGGGCTGTCCGGGTTCCTGGAGGTGATCACAGTCGGCGGACAGCCATCTACAGGGCTTTCCTGAGCACCCCCGCCCCGATTCGAACGGGGGACCTGCGGATTAGAAGGCCGCTGCTCTATCCAGCTGAGCTACGGGGGCGTGTGCCGCAAGAGGCTAGTCGGCGGGCCGCCCGGCGTCCACAGCGACAGGCGATCGGGGCGAGAGGATTTGAACCTCCGACCTCCGCGTCCCAAACGCGGTGCTCTACCAGGCTGAGCCACGCCCCGCGGCGCGCCCTAACCATATCCGTCCAGGTTCGAAGCACGCTTCTCAAGGCGTGTTGCAAGGCGTCGATCGGAGACACATGCGCTACCGACTGATCACGCTCCTCGCGCCTGTTCTCCTCGCCCTCCTCCTAGGGTCGGGCGCCACCGCGAACGCATCGTCAGGTGCTGCATCGGGGACCGCGTCGTGCGGCAGCTACGCCGACAAGATCCCGACCTCCCGCAACAGGTCGCAGGTCCGCATGGCGACGCTCTGCCTGGTCAACCGCGAGCGCATGAAGCGCGGCCGGGTCAAGCTCCGGCGCAACCGGACGCTCGAGGGCGTGGCGGCCCGCTACACGAAGCGCATGATCGCCGAAGAGTTCTTCGATCACGTCTCGCCGGACGGCAGCACCCTCGCCGACCGTGTCAAGCGCACGAGCTACATCAGGGGCACGCTCAAGCGCTGGTCTCTCGGCGAGAACATCGCTTGGGGAACCGGACATCTCAGCACGCCCCGGAGCATCGTCGCCGGCTGGATGAAGAGCTCCGGGCACCGCGACAACATCCTCCGCCGGGGCTTCCGCGAGGCAGGGTTCGGCGTGATCGCGGCTGTCCCCGACTCGAGCGTCGGCGGCCGCGCAGCAACCTTCACGAACGTCTTCGGAGCACGCGTGCACCGCTGATAGCGTCGGCCGGATGGCCGACCTCCAGCCGCTCTGTGCCCTCCACTACGACCTTGAGGTCGCGGGAGCCCTCAGCACGCTGATCGCCCCGCCCTACGACGTCGTCGACGCGGGCCAGCGGGCCGCACTCCTGAAGCGCAGCCCGCACAACGTCGTCGCCCTCGACCTCCCCGAAGGTGAGCCGGACCCCTACGAGCACGCCGCGGCCCTGCTGGCCCAGTGGCGCGCCGAGAGGGTCGTCGTGCGCGATCCCGACCCGGCGCTCTGGCTGCTCGAGCAGTAGTACGCCGCGCCCGACGGCACCCCCCGCACGCGGCGGGGCGTGCTCGGCCGGCTCCCGCTCACCGACGAGGCTGCGGCCGGGATCCGGCCGCACGAGCGCACGCACCCCGGGCCCATCGAGGACCGCCTGCGGCTGGCCCGCGCCACGAAGACCAACCTCTCCCCCATCTTCGCGCTGCATCCTGGTGACGCCGTCGGCCCGCTCACCGACGGCCTCGGCGACGCACCACCGTGGGGCGAGGCCCGCGACGCGGACGACACCCTCCACCGCCTGTGGCGCATCGCCGACCCGGACCGCATCGCCGCCGCGCAGACCGCACTGATCGGCGCGGACCTGCTGATCGCCGACGGCCATCACCGCTACGAGACCGCGCGCGCCTACGCGGAGGAGCTCGGCGGCGCCGGCGAGCACCGCTTCCTCCTCGCGCTGCTCGTCAGCCTCGACGATCCCGGCCTGCAGATCCTCCCCACCCACCGCCTGCTCGCGGGCATCTCGGGAACCGACCGACAAGGTGCGCTGCGGGACACGCTCATCGAGCACTTCGACCTCGAGAAGATCAGCATGGAGGAGCTCGCACCGCCGCCCGGCGAGGGGCCGCTCCAGCTCGGATACCTCGACGGCTTCCATGGCCAGCCGTTCCGTCTGACCCTCAAGGACCAGGCCAGCGCGGACGCGGTCCTGCCGAAGGGCCTCCGCCGCCTCGACACCGCGGTGCTCGAGGCGCTGATCCTCCGCGGTCCCGTCGGGCTCGACGACGAGGCGATCGCCTCACTCGAGGGCCTCGGCTACGCCCGCAGCGACGACGAGGCCCGCGAGCTCGTGCTCGACGGCACCTGGGACTGCGCGTTCTTCCTGCGCGCGACCCCGATCGCTCAGGTTCGCGAGCTCGCCGCCGCGGGACACGTGATGCCACCCAAGTCGACGTTCTTCACGCCGAAGGTCCCGACCGGGCTGCTGTTCAACCCGCTCGTCTGATCCGCTGACCCGCTCGCCTACGATGTAACGACCATGAAGGCAACCTCCACGCGTGCGGGCCACTTCAAGCAGTCGGTCCGTGTCCGGTCCCACCAGCTCACGGTGGACGAACCCAAGGACATCGGGGGGCAGGACAGCGGCCCCAGCCCGGAGGAGCTCCTTGCCGCCGCGCTCGCCTCGTGCACCGCCATCACGATGGAGATGTACGCGCAGCGCAAGGGCTGGGACATCGACGGGGTCGAGGTCGAAGCCGACTACACCCCGGGCGAGCGTGGCTGCCCGACCCGCTTCGCCATGACGCTGCGCCTCCCCGAGAACATGCCGGAGGAGATCGCCCGGAAGCTGCAGATCATCGCCGCGAAGTGCCCCGTGCACCGCACGCTGGAGAGCGAAGTGATGTTCGAAGAGCACGTTGAGCGCGTCAGCCTCGCGCACTGACGGTCAGGACCGCGCAGCGGTCGCGGCCTCGCTCTCCGCGGCGCTTCTCAGCGCCCGCGACGCTGCGGCCCTGAAGGTCCACGGGCGAACCGAGGCTGCCGTGCTCGTCCCGCTCTTCCTCTCAGGCGGGGAGCTCCACGTGGTGCTCACCAGGCGCCGCGACGACCTGCGCCGCCACGCCGGCGAGGTCTCCTTTCCCGGCGGGCGCCGTGACCCCGAGGATGCGAACCTCCAGGTCACCGCGCTGCGGGAGGCGCACGAGGAGATCGGTCTCGCGCCGGGCGGCGTGGAGGTGGTCGGCGCTCTTCAGCCGACCCCCACGATCGCGACCGACTACGCGGTCTACCCCTTCGTCGGGCTGATCGAGCCCGGCCAGCGGTGGGTGCCGAGCGCGGACGAAGTGGCCGAGGTGCTCGAGTTCCCGCTGAGCACACTGCGTGCCGGGGCCGACCGCCGGCGGATGCTCCGCCGCGGCGTCCCGTTCCGGACCGACGTCTACGTCGTCGGGGAGACGCTCGTGTGGGGTGCCACTGCACGGATGCTCGGCGACCTCCTCACTCGCATCCCCGGCTGACGGCCTCTTCGTCCACCGCCCGGCCGGCGGCGAGCCGGATCGGGGATAGTGCGGGCATGGCGTCCGACCCGCACCGACCATTCATCGCCGGCCCTGGCAATTCTGCCGCCCGCACCCGCCAGCCCACCACCGCCGAGTTGGTGCAGGCCAACCGCGGACCGGGCTTCGGCGCGGTCGTCGTGCGCACCCTGCTCGGCTTCGCCGCCCTTCTGCTCGTGCTCTTCGTGCTGTTCCTCGCCGCCACGGCGATCGAGGGCGACGGCCCGATCGCGCCCGCCCCGTGGGCGGAGCGGTCCGCACCGTCGGTCGCACCCGGTCCGCTCGACGTGCAGTAGCTCAGCCGCGCTCGGGCCCGAGCAGCGAGTCGATCAGGCCGAGCGTCGTGCGCAGCCACTGTTCCTCGTCGCCGCGGGGGTCGGCCGGGAGAAGCCGGAACGGGATCTCGTTCTTCCGGCTCGCCTCGCGGATCTCGTGCTCCCCGGCGGCGAGCGCTTCGGCGGGGACCGTCCCCGCAGCCTCGTAGACCACGCCGCGGACCGTCGAGTCGGTGACGCGCTCGAGCATCATCGCCAGCCGCGATCCGTGCAGCGCGGCGACGTCACCACCCTCCGCGGTCCCGAGCAGCCAGAGGAGCACCGTCACGTTGTCGAGGGCGTAGCGGAGCGTGCCGATCGCGTCCGGGGTCCCGATCCAGCATTCACCGCCCGCCGACTCGATTACCTTCCGACGCTCCTCGGTCCGGGTGACCACCCGTACGGCATGGTCGTCGGCCGCCAGCGCCCGCGTGAGCGCGAGCCCGCGGGCGGAGCCACCGCCGACGACGAGCGCCCTCACAGCGGGCCATCGATCGAGCGCTTGTAGTCCTCGAGCGTCATCGGCGGCTTCCCCTTCCTCAGGCGGCGGGCGTTCTTCGCGTCGAGCATCTGCGCGAGGTCGAGCTCGTCGACGTACTCCTCGCGGCGCTTGTGAGCGCTGCGCGTCTCCTGGGCGATCTCCAGCGCAATCGAGTCCTCGGTGAGCTCGGGCTTGCCGCGCGCCCGGCGTCGCCGGTTGGTGGCGGCGAGCATCTGGTCGAGATCGTCGATCTCGTTCTGCACCTCGACCTCGGCGGAGCGGGTGGGCTTCCAGTCGATCGTCTCCGCCCCGGAACCCGGGTAGAAGCGACCGAGGAGGAGCAGGCCGATGACGAGTCCGCCGACGCCGCCGAGGATGATGACCACGAAGGGGTCCATCGGCCGAGTCTACGTGTCGTCCGTATCCCCCAGTGCGCCATGACCCTCCTGCTGATCGTCCTCCTCGCCACCGCCTTCATGGCCGGACTCTCCTGGTTCATCTCGGTCGTTCACTATCCGCTGTTCGCGTGGGTGGGTGCACCCGAGTGGCGCGCGTATCACGCCGTGCACACGAGCCGGACGGGCTACGTGGTGATCGCGCCGATGGTCGTCGAGCTCGCCGGGAGCGGGCTGATCGTGCTCGAGCGCCCAGCCGGCGTGGGAGCGACCGCCGCGCTCGCCGGGCTTGCGCTCGCCGTCCTGACCTGGCTGGTCACCTTCACCTTCTCGGTCCCCGACCACGGGAGGTTGAGCCAGGTGTTCGATCCCGCGACCGGCCGGCGGCTGGTCCGCGGCCACCACGTCCGCACGGTGCTGTGGAGCGCGCACGCCGTGCTGCTGTGCACGATGATCGCCTGACGCCCGCGGCAGGGCACGAATCGCCGCGGACGCGCTCATTGCGTGAGCTCCATCACACATGAAACACGTAACACGCGGGCGCCCGTGACGTTGTTGTCGTTGAGATGGCATCACACAGCTACACGTATCCGAAGGTCACCCCGCTCCCCGCGCCCACGCCGCCGCGCCCCGCCGCCGGTGGCGGCACCACCTCCGGGAGCTGACGCGCCCCGTGTCCTCGGCGCCCCGGCCGGGGACGCTCGAGTGGTACGCAGACCAGCGCCCCGACGAGCATGTCCTCCTCACCCCTGAGGGATCGCTCTCACGTCGCGAGTGGGAACAGCGCACCGACGCGCTCGCCGAGCGACTCGTCCGCGACCACGCCGTCTGGCCGGGAGCACTCCTGAGCGGCTCGGGCACCCTCTCCCCCGACTGGCTCACCCTCTCATGGGCGGCCGCCAAGCTCGGCGCCGGCCTGATCGGACTCCCGCCTGGCCCGGGTACCGGCCATCCCGACGCCGTCCACGTCGCCCCGGTCTCGGGCGGGCCGCCGCCGGACGCCGTGCCGAGGCGGTTCTCGGGCCATCACGGACCGCCCGACGCGGTGACCTACTCCCGCCGTGGCCGTCCGGTCCGCCGGAGCTTCACCCCGGCATCGGTCGCCGCGATCGCCCCCACGCTCGCCGACCTGATCGACCGGCTGCGTGCCGCGCCGGGCACCACGCTCGCGCTCAGCGGACCGGTGTCCGACCCGCTGCTCAGCTTCCTCGCCGGAGTGGTCCTCGTCGGCGGCGGGCGCCTGGCCGCCGCGCAGGCCCCGGCCGCGGCGCTCGCCCTGGCCGCCGAGCACGGGGCCG
>JACDAP010000538.1 GCA_013695395.1 Solirubrobacterales bacterium | reverse complement strand
GTCCCGCACAGCTACTACGTGACCGCCGTCGACAAGCACCTGGCCGAGTCGACCGTCCTGGGGCCGGTGACCCGATGAGGGGCGAGCGCGGCGAGGTGTCGCTGACCGCGCTGCTCATGGCCTCGGTGCTCATGATCATCGTGCTGGGAGCCAGCCTCACGACGCTCGAGAGCTTCACCTCCCTCGCCGCGGACGGCAACCGCCGCACGGCCTCGCAGGACGCCGCGCGCTCCGGCATCGACCGGATCACCGCCGCCCTGCGCAACCTGGCCAGCCCGACTCCGCAGCAGCCGGAGGCCGTCGATCTCGCCGCGCCGGCCGACCTCGTGTTCAAGACCGTCGACGCGAACGGGCCCAACAGCGGGACGAACGCGACCAACACCAAGCGGGTTCGCTATTGCCTGGACCCGCAGGGCGCGATCCGCGAGCAGACGCAGACCTGGACGACGGCGCTCACCCCGCCAGCGCCCGCGTCGGGCGGCTGCCCGGCCGCGGGCTGGCAGGCCACGACCACGATCGCCGACGGGGTGATCAACGGGAGCCTGCCGATCTTCTCCTACGACGCGGCGACGACCTCGGCGATCACCGCGATCCACGTCGAGCTGCTCGTCGACTCCGCTCCGGGCAGGAAGCCCGGCCCCAGCCGGCTGGCCAGCGGGGTCTTCCTGCGCAACCAGAACCGGGCCCCGAGTGCGGCCTTCACCGCCACGCGCTCCATCGGGCGGATCCTCCTGAACGGCTCACCCTCCGCCGACCCCGACGGCCAGCCGCTCACCTACGTCTGGCTCGACGGGACCACGGTGATCGGCCGCGGGATCGTGTTCGACTACGCGGTGGCGCCCGATAGCTCGCACGTGCTACGCCTGCAGGTGAGCGATCCCGGGGGTCTCACGACGACGAGCGCCCCTCAGACGGTGGTCGGATGAGGCGCGTCCACGAGGAGGACGGCATCGCCCTGCTGACCGCGATGGTCGTCCTCATGCTCATGCTCTCCATGGGGCTCTCGCTGCTCTCGATCGTCGACACGCAGACCCGGGCCTCGGGCGCCCAGCGCGAGCGCGACTCGACGTTCAACCTCGCGGAGTCCGCGCTCGGCGCCCAGGTATTCGCTCTGGCCCGGGACTGGCCGGGGGCCGGGCACATGGCCACGCCCTACGGCGCCTGTACCCCGGTGAGCACATCGCCGCGCTGCCCGTCCGGCTCCGAGCTGATCGCCGGCGCCTCGCCCGACGTGCAGGCGGGCGCGACCTGGGAGACCTCGGTCCACGACAACGACGGCGCGGGCGGGCAGGACTTCTACTCCGACGCCCTCATCCGGGCCCGCCCGGGTTACGACGCCAACCGGGACGGTCGGCTCTGGGTCCGGGCGAGCGCCACCGCCCGCGGACGGACCCGCACGCTCGTCGGCCTCGTGGGCGCCGAACAGCAGGAGGAGGCGCTGCCGCAGGCCGCGCTGATCGCCGCGCGGGTGGAGATCACCAACAACGGCAACAAGACGCTGATCGCCGCCAGCGGTGGGCTGGTCGCCGTCCGCTGCAGCCCATCGTCGCAGGACACCGTGCCGTGCCTCGGGCACACGTTCGGCTCGGGGAGGTACCCGTCGTTTCCCAGCCTGCTGGAGGCGCTCGCCACCCAGGTCTCCGGCGCGACCCCCATCACGGGGTATCAGGGCACGATGCTCAGCGCCGAGGCGATGGCGCGGCTGAAGGCCACCGCGATCGCCGACGGCACCGCCTATGCGACCTGTCCCTCCGCCGCGCAGCTGACCGGGCACGTCGTCTGGGTCCAGTCGGGCACCTGCACCTACACCGGAAACAGCCAGCTCAACTCCGCCGCGGCCCCCGGGGTGCTCATCATGGAGTCCGGCTCGGTCTCCTTCGGCGGCACGACGAACTTCCACGGAGTCGTCTACGCCGCCAACACCACGGGCTCGACCGGCTGGGCGGTCCAGACCCAGGGCAACGCGCGGATCACCGGGGGCGTCATCGTCGAGGGCAACGCGGGCATGATGGTCGGCTCCAGTGGCCTGAACATCGAGTTCGACATCAACGCGTACCGCGCGGTCTCGAGCTACGACTCCGCCGGCGTCATCCAGAACACGTGGCGGGAGATCCGGGCAGGGTAGGCCGACGCCGGATAGGTTGCCGGGGCCATGGTCGCCGCCCTCGTCCTCGCCGCCCTGCTCGGTCTCTGCGTCGGCTCGTTCCTCAACGTGGTCGTCCACCGGCTGCCGCGCGGGGAGAACCTGAACCACCCCGGCTCGCACTGCCCGAGCTGCGGCCACGCGGTGCGGCCCTACGACAACATCCCCGTCGTCTCCTGGCTGATCCTGCGGGGCAGATGCCGGGACTGCGACAACCCGATCTCCGCCCGGTACCCGCTGCTCGAGGCGGTCACCGCGGCGCTGTGGGTGGCCGTCGTGGCTGCGAAGTGGGACGACCCCGCGCAGATCGCGCTCGGGATCGTGCTCGTGACGCTGATGGTCGCGGTCGTCCCGATCGACCTCGAGCACCGGCTGATCCTCAACCGGATGACCTATCCGGCGGCGGTGCTGGCCCTGGTCATCGGCTTGGCGCTCGACACGAGCTTTGTGCCCGAGCAGCTGATCGCGGGCGCCGCAGCGGGCGGGTTCTTCCTGCTGGCCGCGCTCGCCTACCCGAAGGGCATGGGCATCGGCGACGTCAAGCTCGCGACCGTCATGGGGCTCTACCTGGGCCGAGCGGTGGGTCCGGCGGTGCTGATCGCGCTGATCGTGGGCGTCCTCATCGGTGCGGTGGTCATCGCCCGGGAGGGGCGGAAGGCGGGCGTCCCGTTCGGCCCCTTCCTGGCGCTCGGATCGGTCGTAGCGCTCTTCGCAGGCGACGCGATGGTCGACGCATACCTCGACACGTTCTGACGGAAGGCTCAAGCGTCCAGCCGTTCCGGACGAAGAGAGGAGAAGCGGTACGCACAGGACCGTCCCACCCCACCCCCGCAGGAGCCGTCCCACCCCATGGCCAAGCGCACACCAGCCTTCGTCGGCGTCGAACTCGAGCCGAGCGCCGTCCACGTCGCGAGCGTGACCGTCAACGGCACCCTCGCCATCAAGTCCGCCGCCTACGCGCCGCTCGAAGCCGGCGTCGTGCGTGACGGCGAGGTGACCGACACCGAGAACCTCAGTGGGACGCTCCGCGACCTCTGGGCCGCAAACAAGGATCTACCCAAACGGGTGCGGATCGGGATCGCGAACGCGAAGACGGTCGTCCGCGTGATCCAGCTTCCCCCGATCGCAGACGCGAAGGAGCTCGCCGCCGCCGTCCGGTTCCAGGCTCAAGATCAGCTGCCGATGCCGATGGACGCGGCGGTCCTCGACTATCAGGCGCTCGACGTCATCGACACGCCCGACGGCCTGCGCCAGCGCGTCCTGCTCGTCGCGGCGCGCAAGGACATGATCGCCAAGGTGCTCCTGAGCGCTCGGAACGCCGGACTCAAGGTCGAGGGCATTGATCTCGCCGCCTTCGGCATGGTCCGCGCTCTCTCCAGCAAGGCTGACGCTGCACTCGATGAGGTCGTGCTCTATCTGGGCGTCGGCGGCCTGACGAATCTCGCCGTTGCCGAAGGCGCCACGTGCACCTTCACCCGCGTCGTCGGCGGGGGTATCGAGGCGCCTGCAGTCGAGCTCGCCGAGCGCCGCGGGCTCACCCTCGAGCACGCTCGTGGCTGGCTCGATCATGTCGGATTCGATGAGCCGATCGCCGAGATGGACGGAGACGAACTGATCCTCGAGGACGCCCGCACGGTCCTCATCGACGGCGTGCGGCGCATCGCCGGTGACGTGCGCAACACGGTCGACTACCACCTCGCGCAGGGCGGCCAGGCCGGCGGGGCGACGCGCTGCGTGTTGACCGGGGCCGGCGCCGCGGTTCCCGGCTTCGCCGGTGCGCTCGGG
>JACDAP010000531.1 GCA_013695395.1 Solirubrobacterales bacterium | reverse complement strand
GCCGCCGAGGATCGCGAGCCCGCGCAGGCAGTCGAGGCCGCCACGCTCCCCGCCTCGTGGACGAGCCTCACGCCGCTCGACCTCTCCATCGACACCATCGACGGCTTCCCGATCCCGCCGTTCCTCCTGCCGATCTACCAGGCCGCCGGCGCGCAGTTCGGGGTGCCCTGGCAGGTGCTCGCCTCCATCAACGAGATCGAGACGGACTTCGGCCGCAACGCCGGCGTCTCCTCCGCGGGTGCGCTGGGCTGGATGCAGTTCATGCCAAGCTCGTGGGAGCACTGGGGCACCGACGGCGACGGCGACGGCCGCCGCGACCCCCGCAACCCCGTCGACGCGATCTTCGCGGCCGCCCGGTACCTCCGGGACGCGGGCGCCGGAGAGGACCTCCCGAAGGCGGTCTTCGCCTACAACCACGCGGACTGGTACGTCGAGAAGGTCGTCAAGCGGGCCCGGGAGTTCGCGGGGCTCGATGAGACGCTCGTCTCCGCCCTCAGCGAGCGCGCGCTCGCCCAGGACCTCCGCATGTACCGCGCCGCCGGCAACCCGTTCGCGGGCCCTGGCGCTATCGCGCCCTCCCCCGGCCAGGCGCTCCTGCTGTCCAAGAAGCATCTCACGCACCTCGTCCTCACGTCGGAGGACATCGACGTCTACCCCGCCGGACGACAGGACATCGCCGCGGGCCGCATCGACCGCCGCGTCCTGGCGACCCTCGTGTTCCTCGCCCGCTCGGGCAAGAAGCCCACGGTCTCCAGCCTGGTCTCGGGCCACGGCCTGATGACGGCGTCGGGCAACATCTCGGCGCACTCCTACGGCGGCGCCGTGGACATCGCCGCCGTCAACGGCACCCCGATCAGCGGCCACCAGGGCGCGGGCTCCGTCACCTCGGACACCCTTGACCGCCTCGTGCGGATGCAGGGCTACATGCGCCCGAATCAGATCATCAGCCTCATGACCATCGACGGCCAGGACAACACGCTGGCCATGGCCGACCACAACGACCACATCCACGTGGGCTTCCCGAAGCTGGCCCGCGTGCCCGACGACGCGCGCCCCGATGACGTGAAGGAGCTCATCGCCTCCCTGCGCGCGACGGAGCGGCCCGCTCCGCGCGAGCAGTAGCGGTTCGTCGGGCCAGCAGGCCCCCGGTCACGGAAACCGCCGAGCACGACCCGGAAGCCGAGGGCAACGAGCTCGGGCAATCGGGCCAGGAGCGTCAGGTTGTGGGTCTGCGAGGTGCGCTGCAGGGGGATGAGGAAGACCGCGGCCGGGTGGACCGCAGTCAGGATCAGCGACCCGGGCGGGGAGGTGGATGGTGCATGTCACACATAGAGCGGGTTCAGGCGGGGCACCGGGCGGCTCGGACGGGTAGAACGTCCCCATGCCAGACGAGGAGATCCCGCTCGAGGTCGTCGAACTCCACGGCAAGCGGCTGGCCTACCGGCGCCTCGGTTCGGGGCCGGTGCTGCTGCTCGTCCACGGCATCACCAACTCGTCGGCCAGCTGGCGCCCCGTGATGCGACGGCTCGCCGAGGCGGGCCACACGGTGCTCGCCCCCGACCTGCCGGGCCACGGTACCTCCGAGCGCCACCGCGGCGACCACTCGCTCGGAGCCCACGCCTCCATCTTGCGTGACCTCCTGCAGGTCCTCGGCCTGCCCCGGGTCACGGTCGTCGGGCATTCACTCGGTGGTGGCGTGGCGATGGTCTTCTCCTACCAGTTCCCCGAGCGGGTCGAGCGCCTTGCGCTCGTGGCCTCGGGCGGGCTTGGCCGCGAAGTGAGCCCACTCATCCGCGCCGCCACCCTGCCCGGCGCCGAGCAGGTCATCCGCCTGGCGACCGTCCCGCCGGTGCTCCGAGCGGTCGGCGCGGTGGGCGCCGCGTTCGGCCGGCTCGGGCTGAAGCCCGGGTCCGACCTCGCCGAGATGGCGGGCGGCGTCGCCTCGCTCGGGGACGGTGAGCGCCGCGCGGCGTTCGTCCGGACGGCCCGCTCGATCGCCTCCTTCGGCGGCCAGCGGGTGAGCGCCACCGACCGGCTCTACCTGGCCGCCCAGGTCCCCGTGCTGCTCCTCTGGGGCGAGCAGGACCCGATCATCCCGGTGGATCACGGCCGCGCCGCCCACGCCGCGCTGGCCGGCAGCCGGCTCGAGCTCTTCCCTCACGCCGGCCATTTCCCCATGCTCGACGAGCCCGAGCGCTTCGTCGCGCTCGTCCACGACTGGATGGCGACGACCGAGCCGACCGCCTACGACGAGGAGCGCCTGGGTCAGGTCATCCGGGCGCGGGCAGATCGAGGCGCCGCCTGAGGCGCCCGCTCCGAGGCGGCCCGGCCGCCGCGGCACCGGTCGCTGGGCCCCCGCCGCCTTCGAGGTTCCCTGCGATCAGCAGACTCTTCCTCGAACACGAAGTGCTGGCGCCGAAGGCGCCCCGCAGCCTTCGAGC
>JACDAP010000510.1 GCA_013695395.1 Solirubrobacterales bacterium | reverse complement strand
GCCCTCACCGTCGCCGGGCCGTCCGCGTAGCCGCGCTCCTGCGCGAGCGCGTCCAGGCGACGGCCGGCCGCGAGCCCTTCGAGGCTCCCCGGCTGGGGGAAGCTCGCGGCGGGCTCCGGGGCGCCGTCGCGGAGATCGAGCCCGATGAGGATGTGGCCAAGCTCGGGCGCCGCGCCGGTCGCGCCGCGGAAGACCCGGCCGCCGATGACCACCCCGCCGCCGACGCCGGTCCCGACGGTGAGCATCACGAGGTCGGAGTGGGCGAGCGTGGAGTCCTCGTCGTAGGCCTCGGCCAGTGCGGCGACCGTCGCGTCGTTGTCGAGCACGACGGGGAAGCCGGTGCGCTCGCTGAGGAGGTCACGGAGCGGGACGTCCTGCAACGGCACGTTCGGCGCGCTCCGGGCCCGGCCCGCGGCGAAGTCGACGACGGCGGGGACGCCCAGGCCGACGGCGCAGTCCTCCTCGCCCTCCGCGGCCTCGGTGATGACCCGGGCGAGCTGCTCGACGAGCGCCTCCTGGCTGCTGGTGTCGGTCGGCGTGAGCGCCGGTTCGCTCAAGCCCTCCGGGCCCAGGACGGCCGTGGAGACCTTGGTCCCCCCGACGTCCACCCCGATCAGCCGCGTTGCCATCACAGAGACGCCTTCCCCGTTCCGGCCCCGACTACGCGCCGGCCTCGGCAACCGGGGTCCGTCAGCGTGCGCGGCGGCCGCACGATCGGGGCTGAGTCGACCGAACCGCTCACGGCGCGAGCGCGTCGATCAGGCTCGGGAGCTGTTCCGGCGGGGCGATCGGCGTGAGCACCAGCGTGGTGATCCCGGCCTCGACGAAGGCGGTGGCCCGCTCGCGCATCTCCTCCGGGGTCCCGAAGAAGAAGATCTCGCGGATGAGCTCCTCGGGGACGAGCTCGAGCGCCTCGGCGCGGTTCCCGGCCTGCCAGGCCTCGACCATCGGGTCGATCCGCTCACCCCAGCCGAGCCAGCGGAAGAACTCGGCGTAGACGCCGACCGTCCCGTAGGCGGCGAACATCCACTTCGCGAGCCCCATCGCCTCCTCCGCGGGCTGGGGGATGCAGAAGAAGCGGCAGACGAGCTCCTTCTCGGGCGCCCCGAACGCGTCCCGGATCTGGCCGACCCCGGAGAGCGGCAGCCAGTTGGAGAACGCGCCGTCCCCTTCCTCGGCGGCCAGCGCGAGCATCTTCCCGCGTAGGGCGGCGATGATGATCGGGATCCTTGTCGCGGGCGCGGCCTCGAGCTTGAAGCCGCCCTGCCCGCGCTCGCCGGCGAGCACCGGCTTCAGCTGCTGCACGGCTTCGCGGACCTTCGTCAGCGGCTTCTCGAAGGGCACGTCGTTCCAGCGCTCGACGATCACGTTCGAGCTCGAGCCGATCCCGAGCACGAAGCGCCCGCCGCTCGCGTCCTGGAGCGCCGCCGCGTGCTGGGCGAGGACGCTCGGCCCGCGGGTGTACGGGTTGACCACGCCGGTGCCCAGGCGCACCCGCTCGGTCACCGCGGCGGCGACGGCGAGCGGCGTGAAGCCGTCGGCCCCGTTCGTCTCGCCCGTCCACAGGTCGTCGTAGCCCGCGGCCTCCGCCCGCCGGAAGAGCTCCGGGTGCTCGCCGAGCGGCACGCCGGTGAGCGGGACGGTGAGGCCGAAGCGGGTGGCGGGCGGCACGGATTCGACCCTACCGGGCGCGTTCCGCGTGGACTGCGTCTTGTTTCGTGGCAGGACCGGCCTCGAGGCTCCGTGGATGGACCCCGTTGTGCGGTTTGACCCGCTCACAGCAAGTCAATCCGCACAACGTCCGCGGCTTGACGCGGAGATCGCGGCCGTCGCAGCGCGTCAGGGTGGCGTGATCGGTCGCGGGCAACTCCTGGCGCTCGGCCTCCGGCCGGGTGGGATCGACGACCGGGTGGCCCGCGGTGCCCTGCACGTTCTCCACCGCGGGGTCTACGCGGTCGGGCACCCGCGCGTACTCGGCCTGGGCCTCGACCACGCCGCACTGCTCGCCGCGGGCCCCGGCTCGGTACGCGCCGTGCGGAGTGCCGGCGCGGCCCACGATCTCCGGGGGTGGTCGAGGAGCGTCATCGACGTCATCGCCCCGCGGGGCCGACGCAGCCGGCCCGGAGTTCACGTCTTCAACCTCCATGTCGATCCGTCCGAAGTGACGGCGGTCGACGGCATCCCCACGACCACGATCGCCCGGACACTCTTCGACCTCGCCGAGGTCTTGCCCGCCGAGCCCTTCAAACGCGCATGGGAGGAAGCGATGCGGCAGGACGTGATCGACCTCCGTGCCCTCCGAGCCGTCGCGGCTGGCAACCCGGGGCGGCGCGCGCTCGGGGTCGTGCGCCCGCTGATCGACATGCCCGTCCTGCCCGGCATCGCTGAGACCCGCTCAGCGCTCGAGGTCGACTTCGTGGAGTTCGCCGCACACCATCTCGCCCGGTTCGGTCCGCCGAAGATCAACTTCGCGTTCGGCGACTTCGTGCTGGACGCGTACTACGAGGCGGCCCGCTTGGCGGTCGAGCTCGACTCCCGGGAGTTCCATCTGAACCCGGTCTCCTTCGAGACCGACCGGGCCAAGCAGGCGGCCTGCCTGGCGGCGGGCGTCGTGATCCTCCCGCTGACCTCGCGCCGGTTGCGGCGCGAGCCGCTGGTGGTCGCCGACCAGCTCTCCCGCATCCTCGTGGCCCGTTGGGGCGGCCCGGCCGACGCACGTTGTGCGGATTGACCCGCTCACAGCAAGTCAATCCGCACAACGC
>JACDAP010000489.1 GCA_013695395.1 Solirubrobacterales bacterium | reverse complement strand
GGTCGGCTGGGAAGGGCCGCCCGCAGGCGCCGGGCGCTCGCGTCGGGGTCGACGGGCAACAGCACGACACGATCGGCCTCGCCGACGTTCGAGGCATCCACACCCGCGTTGGCACAGACGAATCCGTGGTGGGTGCGGCAGATCAGGACGCCGCGCTCGGCGCGCAGGAGCTCGGCGCTCTCCCGGAGGACCACCTCCACCTGCCGGGGATCCTTGCCCCAGGGTTCTGCGAGCGCACGCGCGCGGGGGGAAGGCGTCACGTCCGAGAGGAGCACGGTCCTGTCCTCGGACTTGGAGACCACCTTGTGCGCGATGACGACCACGTCACCGCAGAGGAGCTCGCAGCGCTCCGCGATCAGCCCCGCGAGATCGTCCCCGGCTCCCACCTCCGGCAGCCCCGAGATCGGTGCGACCTCGAGCGTCAAAGGCGACCGAGCCGGCTGAGCATCCCGCGGGTGTGCGCCGCGTTGCCGTGCCAGTCGGCCAGGGCGAGGCGCAGCGCCTCGAGATCCTCCGCGGTGTCGACGTCGAGCGCGAGCGACGGGAGCTCCTCGACGCGAACCTGCGCGCCGGCCGCCGCGCCGGCGTCCTCGTGGATCTGGCGCGAGCCCGGGCCGAAGGCCGGTGTGATCACCTGCGGTGGGGAGAGCGCGAGCGCGTTGGTGCCGTCGCCGTGCCGGTCGGGGACGACGACGAGCGAGGGCTGTGGGTCCGGCGCGGTTCGCGCGAGCAGCGCGTCGAGCTGCAGCGGGTTCAGCGCGGGGGTGTCTCCGGGCACGAGCAGCACCCGGCGGGCGCCGCGCGCCACCGCCTCGGCGATCCCGAGCCCGGCCGCGGCCGAGTGCGAGGCCTCCTCGGGGTCGGCCACGGTGTGGGCGTCGTAGCCGTGGGCGACCGCCTCGACGGCGAGGTCGCCCGTCACGACCAGCACCTGGTCGATCTCCTTGGCCCGCCGCAGGGCGACCAGCACGTC
Source organism: Solirubrobacterales bacterium (assembly GCA_013695395.1). GTDB lineage: Bacteria > Actinomycetota > Thermoleophilia > Solirubrobacterales > Solirubrobacteraceae > Paraconexibacter. Next base: position 2,032 of record JACDAP010000489.1, on the reverse strand, counting down.
GGTGACCATCGCCTCGACGAGCGCGCGACGGGTGCCGGAGGAGAGGTCCGTGGCCAGGCGCGCCTTCGCGACGGCGAAGCGCTTGACCGGGAGCACCGCGATGGTGCGCAGCGCGGCGCTCACGCGAGCCCCAGCGCGAAGTCGAGGGTCTCGCGGGCGACGCGCTCACGGTCGGCGGCGGTGTCCATCCGCGTGTGCGTGGTGTGCACGGGGACCGGCAGCGACGCCTCGGGCTCGTCGCAGACCATCCCGTCGAGCAGCGTCCCGTAGTAGTCGGCCACGCCGCTGGCGTCCACGCGGACCTCGGCGAAGTCCATGAACGCGCGGGTCGGGCCCTTGAGGATCTCGCCGCCGACGATGGGGGAGACGGCGACGACCGGTGCCGGGGCGCCCGCCAGCGCCTCGGCCAGGCCGGGGAGGTCGAGGATCGGTCGCACGGAGATCACCGGGTTGGAGGGCCCGACGACGATCACGCGCGCCGCGGCGACGGCCTCGAGGACCTCCTCCGTCGGCGCCGCACCCTCGATGCCGCCGAAGGCGACCTCCTCGATCGGACCCTCCGCGCCGTGGCGGATCATGAACTCCTGGAACGGCCACCAGCGGTCGGCGGCCTTCACGCGGGTGCGGACGATGTCGTCGCACATCGGCAGGACCCGGGCGGGCACGCCGAGCACGTCGGTCATCGCGGCTATGGCCTGGGTGAGCGACTGCCCCTCGGCCAGGCGGCGGGAGCGGTCCAGGCCGATCGCGAGGTCCCGGTCGCCGAGGTTGAACCAGACGTCCACGCCGAGTTCACGCAGCCCGTCCATGGTCTCGAAGGTATCGCCGTCGAGCCCCCAGCCGCGGCTGTCGATCCGGTCGGCCAGCCAGAACGCGCACAGGTCCGGATCCGGGCAGACGTACGCGCAGTGGACCTCGACGTCGTCCGCGGTGTTGGCGACGACGACGAGCTCGTCCCCGACCACGTCGAGCATCCCGCGGGCGAGCTTGGCCCCGCCGGTGCCGCCGGCGAGGACGACGACCGTGCTCACTCGGGGAGGCCCGTGATGCGGATGCCCGCGTGGGTCTTGTAACGGATGTTGATGCCGATCAGCAGCGGCGTGAGCTGCTCGGTCAGGCGAGCCATCTCGAGCTTGCCGCAGTCGACGCAGCGCAGGCCCTCGATGCGCTCGATGAGCGCGATGACCTCCTGCTTGTCGGCCTTCTTGTCCCCGCAGACCAGGACGTCCTCGTCCAGGACGTGGTCGAGGTCGCCGAGCATCGCGGCACTCACGGTGTGGAGGGCCGAGCAGACGCGGACGCCCTCGGGGACCATCTCGGCGACCTGCTGGGCCGCGGAGCCCTGCCAGACGCCGATCGTGCGGGTCGCCTTGCCGGAGATCGCGGCGGCCAGGGGGACGGAGGCGTCGACGACGAGCTGGCCGGGGCGCAGGTGCTGCTTCAGGTTCGTGAGGGTCTCGGACTGGGAGCGGAACGGGACCGAGAGGATGAGCAGCTCGGAGCGGCCCGCGGCGGTCGCGTTGTCGGCGCCCTCGAAGCTGCCTTCGGGGGCGAGCTTCGAGGCTCGCTCGGCCGCCTCCTGCGCCCGCGCGGCCTCGCGCGAGCCGATGACCACGGGGACTCCGGATCGGCCCAGGCGCACCGCCAGGCCGAAGCCCAGGGCGCCCGAGCCGCCGATGATCGAGACGGTCTGCGGCACCGGCCGAGTATATGGTCGAGGCCATGGCCGACCTGTCGCTGGAGGCCGACGTCCTGGCGCTCTGCACAAACGTTCGAGATTCGGCCGGTCCGGGGGAACGCGCGGCCGCCACGCTCGTCGCGAGGCGCTTCACGGAGATCGGGCTCACCGACGTCCGGATCGAGCCCTACCGCTCCCGCACGACCTACGCCTGGGTGCACATCCTGCATCTCGCGGCCGGTCTGCTCGGCCGCGCCCCGCTCTCGCTGGCGGCGCTGGCCTCCCTCGAGCTCGACGTCGGCGGGCAGCGCCAGTGGCTCGGCCGGCTGCTGCCGCAAGGGGAAGGCGCGAACG
>JACDAP010000485.1 GCA_013695395.1 Solirubrobacterales bacterium | reverse complement strand
GCCGACGGCCATCGCGCGCTCGTAGGTCTTCAGGACCTCCCCGGCGACCTTCGGCCAGGCGAAGTCCTGGGCGCTGCGGGCCGCCTCACGACCCATCGACCGGTGGCGGTCCGGACGGACCGCGAGGTCACGGAGCGTCTCGGCCAGGGCGGTCGGGTCGGCTCGCGGGACGAGCAGGCCGTCGATGCCCGTCCGCACCACGTCGCGGTAGCCGGCGATGTCACTGGCCACCACGGGGGTCCCGGCGGCGAAGGCCTCGGTGAGGACCATGCCGAAGCTCTCCCCGCCGAGGGACGGGGCGCAGAGCGCGTCGGCCGCGCGCAGCTCGCGCTGCTTGACGGCGTCGTCGGCACGGCCGAGCGCGCGGACACCGCGCGGGTCCTCGAGCACCTGGGCGACGTCGGCGGCGGTCGGGCCGATCAACGTGAGCTCCGCGGGGACCTGGTCGCGCAGCGCCTCGAAGGCGCGCAACAGGATCGGCAGCCCCTTGCGCTCGACCGACTGGCCGACGAAGAGGAGCCGGAGCGTGGCGTCGGAGCCCTCACGCGGCGGGCGCAGGGCGAGGATCTCCTCCGGCGTGCCCGCGACCTCCACCCCGTTGGGAATGACCCGGTACTCGCCGCCGTAGAAGCGGCGCCCGGTCCAGGCGGCGGCCTCGGAGACCGCGATGCGGGCCTTCAGGTGGTTGAGCTTGCGACGGGCGCCCAGGCCGACGGCGATCCCGTTGGAGACCGCGTTCTCCGAGTAGCAGTGGAAGGTGCCGACCACCGGCGCGGCGCTGGCGGTCATGACGTCCCAGCCGATCACCGGGACGACGGGCTCGTGGACGTGGACCACGTCGAAGTCCCCGGTGGCGAGCTCGCGACGCAGCTGGGCGATCGCGTGGGCGGGCGGGGCGAGGTTCGAGACCGCGCCGTTGGCCGGGAAGCCCCACGTGCGCCCGAGCGTGCGCAGGTACTCCGGGACCTCTCGGACCTCCGGGGCGTGGCCGCGGTGCATCCTCCGGGCGTGCCGGTCGGACGGGTCGAAGGGAGCGAGGACCCGCACGTCGTGTCCCTCACGCAGGAACTCTCCGGTGAGGGCCTCGATGTGGCGGGTGACCCCTCCCGGGTAGGACCAGGAGTATGGGGAGACGAGCGCGATGCGCACAGGCGGCAAGACTACCCGGCACCGCGGTCGGGGTTTCAACCCGGGGCTCGGAATTTGACGCCGTCAGTCGGACCCCGGGCTAGCATCGAAGGCGTGTCCGAGCCCCAGCGTCGCCACTTCGTCAAGTACACCTTCCTGAAGGTGGACCCCGCGTGGCGGCGGCTGCCGGCCAAGCAGCGGCTCGCCGACAAGGAGGAGTTCCTCGCCGCCTGCGAGGACTTCGGGACCGATCACCTGCTCCAGAGCTTCTCGCTGGTCGGCACGCGTGGGGACGCCGAGCTGATGCTCGTCGGCGAGACCGAGAACCTCGACCGGATCCACGAGTTCCACGTCGTGCTGGCCCAGTCGGGCCTGATGAAGTGGTGCACGCAGCCGTACTCGTTCCTGGGGATGCGGAAGACGAGCGAGTACTCCGACGAGATCCGCACGGTCGGGCGTCCGTTCAAGGGGAAGTACCTGTTCGTCTACCCGTTCGTGAAGACCCGCGCCTGGTACGCGATGCCCGCCGAGGAGCGGTGGAAGATCATGCAGGGCCACATCACGATGGGGCGCGAGTACCCGCAGGTCGACAACCACACCACCTACTCCTTCGGGCTCGACGATCAGGAGTTCGTGGTCGCCTACGACACCGACGACGTCGCCGCGTTCCTCGAGCTCGTGCAGCGGCTGCGCACGACCGAGGCGAGCGCCTACACACTGCGCGACACTCCGAGCTTCACTTGCCTGCGTACCTCCGTGGAGCGGGCGGTCAACGCGCTCGACGGCGAGGCCATGAGCCTCGACGCGTTGCCGGGCTGAGCCCCAGCGGCGGCGCGGTCAGCGTTCGACGGTGCGCTCTCGCACAGCGAGACGTGCGTCGGACCCGTGAAGCGATCGGTCGCCCGGCCCTTCAGCGCCGCCGGGCGGGCGGGCGCCGCGCGCGGGCCGCGCAGTCGA
>JACDAP010000431.1 GCA_013695395.1 Solirubrobacterales bacterium | reverse complement strand
CGAGCTTGCGCTCGGCGCGACCGATCTTGTTGAGCTTCTCGACGACGTGCACCGGGATGCGGATCGTGCGCGCCTTGTCGGCGAGCGCGCGGGCGATCGCCTGGCGGATCCACCAGGTCGCGTAGGTGGAGAACTTGAAGCCCTTGCGGTAGTCGAACTTCTCCGCGGCGCGCACCAGGCCCAGCGTGCCCTCCTGGATCAGGTCGAGGAACGGCAGACCCTGGTTGCGGTAGTTCTTGGCGATCGAGACGACGAGGCGCAGGTTCGACTCGACCATCTTCTGCTTGGCGTCGAGGTCGCCGCGCTCGATGCGCTTGGCGAGGTCGACCTCTTCCTGGGCGGTGAGCAGGCGGACCTTGCCGATGTCCTTGAGGAACAGCTGCAGCGAGTCCGTGGTCATGTCGGCCCGCAGATCGAGGCCGGCCTTCTTCGTGTTGCGGCCGCGGCGCTTGTCGGGGGCGCGGTCGACCTGGTTGGCGGCCACGTTGGCCGGGTCGATCTCCTCGACAAGCTCGATCTCGGACTTCTCGAGGAAGCCCTGGAGCTCCTCGACGTCGGACTCGTCGAGGTCGAGCTCCGAGACCGCCTTGGCGATCTCGGCGTAGGTGAGCACGCCGACCTGCGTGCCCTTCGCCATGAGGCCCTTGATCTCTTCGAGTTCCTGCAGCTCAGCTACTGACATCTGCGTCCGTTTCGTCCGCTGGCCCCGAGGGGCCTGCATGTGCTCGTACCGACAAGAGGATTCCGCACCCGACAGGCTTCTTCGGCCCTGGCCTGAAGCCCTCGGACGGACCCCGATCCTAGCGCCCCGCCCTGCGGTCTCCGAAAGGTTCGAGGGCCTTCTGCGGCCCTTTCCCATGCGGTACTACGCAGAAATCACGGCTTCGTTTCAGGCTCCTGCACCTTGGGTCGACCCCAGCAGGGCCGACCTTGAGCGCCGTAAAGCGCGATGATGGGTGTCGTGAGCCCGTCCAAGGAGCCCAAGCCCGTCGATCCCGGGGTCCTCGGTGGCCTCTCGCGCACGCGCCCGCAGCGGCGCAGCACGCGCCGGACGCCGCGTGATGCGGAGGCCGCCCGCGCTCCGGATCCGCTCGTCGCCAAGGACGAAGCGGCGCCGGTCGTCAGCTCCGACGCGCCGGTGGCCGACGCCGTCAAGGCCGCTCGCAAGGCGGCCAAGGGCGGGGGCAAGGCGGCCAAGGGTGGGAGCAAGGCGAAAGCGAGCAGCGCCAAAGCCGCGTCGAAGACGAAGGCGAGCGGCTCGAAGGCGAAGGCCGCTTCCGCGAAGCCCTCCCCCCAGCCGAAGGCGAAGGCGGCTCCCGCGAAGCCCTCACCCCGGCCCAAGTCGGCCGCGGCGGCGAAGGCGACCCCGTCGCCCGAGCCCGCACCCGCGGAACCGACGTCGAAGCCCGAGAAGCTCCCGCCCGCCGGCTACGCCACGCCCGAGCGCGAGCAGCAGCCGTCGGGCACCGAGTTGGTCGCCACGGCGCTGCAGGCGGCCGGCGAGGTCGGTCGCCTCGGCCAGGCCGCCGTGAGGGGCCTGCTCTCGAGGTTGCCCAAGCCCTGAGCGTTCACCGGGTGCTCCGCGCGCGAGGAGCGCGGTAGGTGCTCAGGCGAGCGGCAGGCCGTCGGCGCGCGCCGCGAAGAGCTGGCCGTCGGCGTGGGCCAGGAGCGTCTCGGGGGTGTCCCCGTCGCGCGGATGCTCGGCCACGCCCGCCGCAGCCCGGAGCGGGGCGCCCCGGTGGCTTCCGGCGGTCGCAACCGCGAGGACGAGGCGACGCGCGAGCTCCCGACCGTCCTCGTCGCGGGCGAGGACCAAGAGGGAACCGGGACCGTCCGGCGCGTGGAGCGCACCCGGCGGCAGGCCGGCGCGGACCGCTGCCTCCGCCGCGGCGAGGATCCCGGAGGGGAGGACTCCCGCGTCCTCGACCTCCACGGCCAGGAGCGTGAAGGCCAGGCCGGCGACGACCAGGCGCTCGGCCTCGCCCGTCAGCCGCTCGCGCGGGTCGCGGGGCGCGCCCGGGCGCGCGTCGTGCACGGTGATCTCCGTGCCGGGCCCCGCGCCCTCCGCGAGGGCGTGGGCGACGAGGCGAGCGCAGGCGTGCGCGAGCCGATCGTGCAGCGG
>JACDAP010000401.1 GCA_013695395.1 Solirubrobacterales bacterium | reverse complement strand
ACGCCCGCGTAGTACTCCTGCTCGACGTCGGCCTTGGTGTCGACGAGCACGCCGCGCGGCTCGTGCCCGTTGATCGTCAGCTCGAGGACGGGGCCGGCCTTCTCGGCGGCCTCCTCGGGCGTGTCGGCGAACTGCACGCCGCCGGCCTTCATCCGCCCGCCCGTGAGGACCTGGGACTTGATGACGCACGGCCCGCCGATCTCCTCGGCGGCCGCGCGGGCCTCCTCGGGGGTCGTGGCGAAGCCGAACTTCGTCACCGGGATACCTGCGCGCTTGACGATCTCGCGCGCCTCGTACTCGAAGAATCGCATGAGGCGGGAACCCTACCCGGGCCCGCGCGCAGGCGCGGGCCCGTCGGATCACCGAACGGCGACGCGCTTGCGCACCGACACGCGCTCGCCGGTGTCGTCGACGAGCGTCACCGTCGCGCGCAGGCGCGTCCCGGCTCGCACGCGGCCCACTTTCACGGGCAGGGAGAAGCGGCCCTTGCGGACCTGGGTGGCGCGCCGGGTGACACCCTTTCGCGCCACCACGCGGCCGCCGCGCAGCTGTTCGACGAGGGCGAACAGCACGGGCTCGCTGCCACGCTTGGCAACCCGGCCGGAGACCGTGACGCGGGTGCCTGAACGGCGGGCCTTGATCGCCCCGAGCGCGATTCGACGGGTCCCGCGAAGCCGTGCCGCCGAGCGGCGCTTGACGCGTCCGCGCCGGTCACGGACTGTCAGCCGGACCCCGGCCTGGAGGTCCTTCCACGCCTGCGGGCGCAGCTCGAGGCGCTCGCCGGCGCCCAGTCGGATGGGGGCGGTGGTCACCGCGCCCGGCAGGCCTTCGCCGGAGGAGCGCAGCGTGATCGACATGCTCACGGGCGGTCCGTCGTGGCGGACACGGAGCGTCCCGCCCGCGAGCTCGGCCTCGTCGTCGGCGCCCTTCCCGGCGCGCGTGGCCACTTCAGCGCTCCGCGTCGCGCGGCCGTTCTGGTCGGTGAGCTCGTAGCTCACCGGACCGCCCGCGCCTCCCGTGGCGAAGCCGAGCTGCGCCTGCCCGGGGCGGACGGTCAGTGTGTCCTTCTGCCCCGGCGCGGTCGGGGCGCCGGCGACGGTCGCGCTGGACCCGCCGCCGATGAGGCCGTGCTCGTAGGTCCCGCCGCCCTTCCCAGTCGCCGTGAGCTCGTACTCGCGGCCGGCCTGCAGGCCGTACTCCGGCACCGCGCCCACGCCGCTGAAGTTCGGCCGCAGCGTAACGCCGGAGCCTGGGCGCGGTTCGCCCCCGGGGCCGAGCGTCGGCCGTCCGCCGGCGTCGATGCTCGTGATCTCCGCGGGCGTCGTGCCGCCGCCGGCCGCGCTGCTGAACAGGCTGACCACGAAGCCCGCGGAGGTCGGCAGCTCCGCGTTGTCGGCCGGCAGTGCCGTGGTCGCCATCAGCGTTCCGTTGTTCCCGGCCCACGGAAAGCCCGAGCCCGCCCAGCTGCCGTCGCCCTGGATGGTGATCGTGCTGCCGGCCACCGCGGCGGTGCGGACCGCACCGGAGGTCTCCTCCGCTGTCGTGTAGGGGACGTTCGGGTCGTAGATCTGCACGATCAGCCCGGGCCCCGTCGGTGTGGTGATGTCCTGCGCGTCGTACCCGAGGACCGCGTGGCCGGCCGTCCCCTGGCGGATGCCGATGTAGACGTCGCCACCCGCCACGCCCTGCTTGATGACCGCCCGTTCGTCGGCCGCGCTGCGGGCGAAGCCGCGCGTGCGGTCCTCCTGGAACCCCTTGTCGAACTGGGCGACCTGCCAGCGCACGATGTCGCGCTTGACCGCCGTGCCGTCGACCTGGGTGCTCGGAATCTGCCATGCCCGCGTGGCAGCGGGCAGGTACTCCGAGGCCAGCTGCGTGCCGCGCTTGAAGCGCAGCGCCATCTGGACCCAGCCGGAGCAGAGGCCGGTGCCGGGGTTGGCCTGGACCTGATCGCGCCAACGGCGGTAGTAGGTCCGGGCGTGGTCGTCGGTGACACAGACGATGAAGCACGATTCCGTGTCGTCGTCGCCGAACGTGCGCTCGAAATCGGCCCACGTGTAAGCGTTCGTCCGCGCTCCCGCGCCGCCGTTCAGCCCGGCAAGGGCGAACACGTTGCGAAAGTCGGTGACGTCGACCGGTGCGCTGCGGGCGACCTCTGCTCCGGTCGGGCTGAGCGCGCGCAGCGGCCCTGAGACGGCGCCCTGCGGGACGTCGAGCGTCCATAGGTCGAAGTTCGTGCCGTCCACGTCGACGCCGTCGCGCCGGGTGATCGGCCAGGCCTGGCCCGCGCCGTCCTGAAACGTGATCGCGCAGGCGGCCGGGAAGTGGCCGCGCACCTGGACCTGGCGCAGCGGCGCGCCCGGGCTCGTCCGCACGAAGCTCGCCGGCGTGACCGCCGCGATCGTGACCGGCGAGACCCGGAACGCGGTGTCGAGCTCCGCGGCGGTGGCGCCGGATGGACGCGCGCGCACAGTGACGGTGTTGATGCCCACCGAGGTGCCTGGATCGACGACGAGGTCGTAGAAGTAGGTGCCGTCGCCGGTGGCGAAGCGGGAGCTCGGGTCCGCCGAGACGCCGAGGGCACTCGAGGTCCGCGGGTTGACGCTGACGCTGCCGAAGTAGCCGCCGCGCACGTTGAACGACTCGCTGAAGCGC
>JACDAP010000391.1 GCA_013695395.1 Solirubrobacterales bacterium | reverse complement strand
ACCCGCGCGATCGCCGACAAGGGCCGCACGATCCGCATCCCGGTCCACATGGTCGAGAAGCTCAACAAGGTCGTGCACGTCGAGCGTCAGCTCGTCCAGTCGCTCGGTCGGGAGCCCACGCCGGAGGAGATCGCCAAGGAGCTGGAGTGCACGGTGCGCGAGGTGCGCGACATCCTGCGGATGAGCCAGCAGCCGATCTCGCTGGAGAAGCCGATCGGCGAGGAGGAGGAGTCCGAGCTCGGTGACTTCGTCGAGGACGAGAACGCGGTCTCGCCGTTTGACATGGCCTCCGACAACCTGCGCAAGGAGAACGTGCACCGCGCGCTGGCGGCGCTGCCGCAGCGTGAGCGCGAGGTCATCGAGATGCGCTTCGGCCTCACCGGCCAGCGGCCCCGCACCTTGGAGGAGGTCGGGCGCGCGTTCAACGTGACGCGCGAGCGGATCCGCCAGATCGAGAACCACACGCTGAAGAAGCTCGAGTCGCTGCCCGAGGCGCAGCGGCTGCGCGACGCGAGCTGAGCGGTCGCTGGGCGGTCCTTGTTGGGGCCGCCCGGTCGGGTGAGCGCGAGGCTGCCGGTTTGGAGCGTTCGGAGGGGCGATGCCGTCCGAGGGCGAACGTACGTTCTTAGTATGAACCGTCAGCAGCAGGGCAATCGAGGTGAGGCGTCCGCCCGCTTCTGGTACGAGATGGACGGGTGGGACGTCTACATCCCAACAAGTCACACGAGCGACGCCGACTCATCGCACTGAAGGAGGGACGCACGGTGCGGGTCCAGGTCAAGACCAGCGGCTACGCGTCTCGCTACGGCATCTGGACGGTGGCAATCTGTACGCGGGGCGGGAATCAGTCCTGGTCCGGGTGGTCAAGCGGTTCTCGGCGCAACGTTGCGATGAGTTGTTCGCCGTCACGGTCGACGGGCGGCGTTGGCGCATCCCAGCGAATGCGGTGCGGGGGACCACGACGATCAACCTCGGCGGGACCAACTACGGGGAGTATGAGGTCGAGCAGGGGCCGTCTCTGGCTGCTTCGGAGGCAATCGTTTCGCTACTCTCACCGGCCCCGGCGGGTTAGCGAAGTGGTCAAACGCATGCGGCTGTAAACCGCACCTCTCAGAGTTCCCAGGTTCGAATCCTGGACCCGCCATGCGCCCCGAGAACCCCGCCCCCGAGCGGGGTTCTCGCGTTCTGCGACGATCGCTCGATGGCCCTGAACCGCGACCGCTTCCCGGGCCTCTGCGACGGGTGGGCGCGGTTCGACGCCCCTGGCGGCACCCAGCCGGTCGACGCCGCGATCGCCGCCACGACCGAGTACCTCGGCGGTGGCGCGTTCGCCAACTACGGCGGCCCGTTCCCCGCCGCGCGCCGGACCCGGGAGGTGACCGACCGGGCGCGGGCGTCGGTGGCCGCACTGCTCGGCGCCGACCCGGAGGGCGTCGTCTTCGGCCCCTCGATGACCGCGCTCACCTTCCGCGTCGCGGGTGCCGTCGAGCGGACGCTCGGGCCCGGCGACCAGCTCGTCGTCACCCGCCTGGATCACGACGCGAACGTCCGCCCCTGGGAGCTCGCTGCGGAGCGCTCGGGCGCGGCGCTGCGCGTCGTCGATCCCGACCCGGTCACGCTCGAGCTGCGCCCTGATCTCGTCGCCGCGGAGCTCTGCGACCGCACCCGGTGGGTCGCCTTCTGCGCGGCGAGCAACGTCGTCGGCGCGGTCAACGACGTGCGGGCGATCACGGAGCTCGCGCACGCGGTCGGTGCCCGTGTCTACGTCGACGCCGTCCACGCCGCCCCGCACGTCGAGCTCGACCTCCGCTCGCTCGGCTGCGATCTCGTCGCCTGCTCGGCCTACAAGTGGTACGGGCCGCACCTCGGCGTGCTCTGCGGGGCGCCCGCGCTGCTCGAGGAGCTCGCCATCGACAAGCTGCGCGCCTCCTCTGACGCCGGCGCCGACCGCTGGGACCAGGGCACCCAGCCCTTCGAGCTGCTCGCCGCCGCAGGGGCCGCGGCCGACTACCTGGTCGAGACCTGGTGGCCGCAGATCACCGACCACGAGGTGGCGCTCACCCGGGCGCTGGTCGAGGGCCTGGGTGCGGTGTCGGGCGTCCGCCTCCTCGGCGCTCCAGCGCGACGCACGCCGACCGTCTTCTTCACCGTCGACGGGGAGGCACCCGCGGCCGTGGCTGAGCGGCTCGCAGCCGAGCGGATCGCGGTCGGCGCCGGCTCGTTCTACGCGCTCGGGCTCAGCGAGCTTCTCGGCCTGGGCGCCGCAGGCGCCGTGCGCGCGGGGGCCGCGCACTACACGAGCCTCGAGGAGGTCGAGCGCCTGGTGGCGGCCGTGACGGCCGTCGCCACCAGGTAGTCACCCCGCCCTCGCCCGGTGGCTCGCCCGCCACCGGGCCGCCGCACGAGGCGGGCGCGGGCGGCCCGGCGTGGCGGCCGGATCCGCAGCGTTCGAGGTATGTTTCGCTCAGCGAAAGGAATGCCGAATGCTGCCCCGGAGCCGCCGGGTCCACGCAGGCGGTCGGGCCCGCGCGGGAGGACACGCGGCCTGGCCTGCGAAGCTGCCCGGCGGTGCTCGCGATCGTCCTGGCCCTCGGCACGTCGCTCGCCTACGGCGTCGCGAACTTCCTCGCGCCCGTCCTCATGCGCCGCCACGCCTTCGCGGCGGTGCTCCTCACGGGCCAGCTCGCAGCGCTCGTCGGCTCCGTCCTGCTGCTGGCGTTCTCGGGGGAGTCGGCGCCTGACGCGGGGGCGGTCGGCCTTGCGGTGCTGGCGGGGGTCGGCAACGCGGCGGGGCTCGGCTTCTTCTACGAGGCCGTCCGCTTCGGGCCGCTCAGCGTCGCCACCCCGGTCGGGGCCACCGCGGCCGCCCTCCCAGTCATGGTCGGGGTCCTCGGCGGGGACACGCTGCGCGCGCTCCAGGTGGTCGGCATCGTGCTGGCCATCGGCGGCGCGGTCCTCGCCGCCCGGCGGGAGAGCACCGAGGAAGACCACGCCGACTGGGACCTCCCGCGCTGCGTCCTCTTCGCCGCGTTCTCGGCGCTGGGGCTCGGCGTGCTGCTCACCGCGCTGCCCGGGGCGGCCGCGGACGGCGAGCTCTTCTGGGCGCTCACGATCCAGCGCACGACGATCATCCTCTGCTTCGTCGCGCTGATCCTCCTGCGCGGCCAGCGCTTCGCGCACCCGCCGGAGCTCCCACGGCCCACCGCTCTCGGCCGGCTCGCGCTCCTGGCCCCCGGACTGCTGCTGCTGGGCGGGACGCTCATGTACATCCTCGCCTCCGAGCGTGGCCAGCTGAGTGTGGTTGCGGTCTGCGGCTCGCTCTTCCCGCTCGTCACTGTCGGCCTCGCGATCGTCGTGCTCCGCGAACGGGTCGCGCGGGTGCAGGCGATCGGCGTGGTCGCGGCGGTGCTCGGGGTCGTGCTCATCGCGCTCTGAACGTCGAGGAAGGATCGAGCGTGACGTCGTGGTTGCTCAGGAACCACAACGTCCCCGATACCGGGCCACCGAGCTGAGCCGACGGGCCGCCGTGGCGGCACGGACGACCGGCCACGCTCCTCCAACTCGGCGAACCACCGCCCGGGTAGCGTGGGCGGATGCGCATCCTCGTCCTCGGAGCCGGCGGCGTGGGCGCCGCCGCCGCCGCCATCGCCCGCCATCGGGACTTCTTCGAAGAGCTCGTCCTGGCCGATCTCGACGGGGACCGGGCGCGGGCGGCGGCCGAGCGCACCGGCGACGCCCGCGTGCGCTCGGCGGCCTGCGACGCCTCCGACCCTGACGCGATCTGCGCCCTGATCGATGCCGAGCGGATCGACGCCGTGCTGAACGCCTGCGACCCACGGCTGAACCCGGCGATCTTCGCGGCCGCCGGCCGCGCGGACGTGACCTACCTCGACATGGCGATGACCCTCTCCACACCCCATCCGGAGCGGCCGCACGAACTGCCGGGCGTGATGCTCGGTGACGCCCAGTTCGCCGAGTCCGAGGCGTGGGAGCAGGCGGGCCGTCTGGCCCTCGTGGGCATCGGCGTCGAGCCCGGGCTCTCCGACGTCTTCGCCCGCTACGCCGCCGACCACCTCTTCGATCGCATCGACGAGGTCGGGGTCCGCGACGGCGCCGACCTCGTCGTCGCGGGCTACGACTTCGCGCCGACGTTCTCGATCTGGACGACGATCGAGGAGTGTCTGAACCCGCCGCTGATCTGGGAGCGTGAACGGGGGTTCACGACCACCCCGCCGTTCTCCGAGCCGGAGACGTTCGTCTTCCCGGAGGGCATCGGCCCGATCGAGTGCGTGAACGTCGAGCACGAGGAGGTGGTGCTCGTCCCGCGCTGGGTCGACTGCGAGCGCGTGACGTTCAAGTACGGCCTCGGCGACGAGTTCATCGGCGTGCTGAAGACGCTGAACCTGCTCGGCCTGGACTCCACCGAACCCGTCGACGTGCGCGGTACCCCGGTCGCCCCGCGTGACCTGGTGGCCGCCGCGCTGCCGAACCCGGCCGAGCTCGGGGACCGGATGAGCGGCCGCACCTGTGCGGGCACCCTCGTCACCGGCACGGGCAAGGACGGCCGGCCACGCGCGACCTACCTCCATCACGTAGTCGACAACGCGGAGACGATGGCCCGCGACGGCAGCCAGGCCGTCGTCTGGCAGACCGCCGTCAACGCGGTCGTCGCGCTCGAGCTGCTCCAGACCGGGGTCTGGTCCGGAGCCGGGGTCCTCGGCCCGGAGGCCTTCGACGCGGTTCCCTTCCTCGACCTGCTCGCGGAGCACGGCGCCCCGCACGGCGTGGTCGAGCACGACCCGGCCGACCCCACCCGGCCCCTGGTCTGAGCCTGCGACGTCAGCCGCCGGCCGGCAGCCGCACGCGGAACGTCGTCGGGCCGAGCTGATCGCAGAGCACGAGCGAGCCGCCGTGCCCGGGCACGATCCGGTGGGAGATGTCGAGGCCGAGACCGGTGCCCACGCCGACCGGCTTGGTAGAACGGCTCGAAGATCCGGCGGCGTCGGCGGCCGTGCGCCGATGCTACCCAGCGTGTCCAGCGGGCC
>JACDAP010000384.1 GCA_013695395.1 Solirubrobacterales bacterium | reverse complement strand
GGCCACCACGACCGGCTCGACGCTGCGCGCGACCTGGGTCGACCCGGACGGCGACGGCACGCTCGAGCGCGGCCCCGGCGAGCCGCTGCGCGACCGCACCGAGCTCGCCCCCGCCGAGAGGCCCGGCCGGGTGCTCGCCACGTTCGGTCAGATCACCGACACGCACGTTCGCGACGAGGAGTCCCCGGCGCGGGTGGCCTTCCTCGACCGGCTCGGCGGACCGTTCACCCCGACGTTCCGTCCGCAGGAGACGCTGACCACGCAGACCTTCGCCGCCGGCCTGCGCGCACTCGAGGCGGACGATCCCGATCTGCTCCTCGTCACCGGGGACATCGTCGACAACAACGTCGGGACCGAGTACGACCAGGCGCTGTCGGTCCTGCGCTCGGGTGCGGAGGTCGACCCCGACACCGGCGCCCCCGGCTACGACGGGCCCCAGCGGGCCGACAACCCCGACCCGGCCTACTACCGCCCGGACGTCGACCCGCCGCAGGAGCCCGGGCTGCTCGACGCCGCCCAGCGCCCGTTCAGCGCCCCCGTCCGCGACACCCCCTGGCTGCCGGCCCCGGGCAACCACGACCTGCTCGCGGCAGGTGAGGTCACCCCCACCGCCGCGACCGACGCGGTGGCCGTCGGGGACCGGACGCTCGTGCGCCCACGGAAGGGGCTTGACGTGCCCGAGGACCCCCGCGGAGCCAGCGCTGCGGTCAACGCGCTGGTCGCCGGCGGCGAGCTTCCCGGCCGCACCGAGGAGATCGCGGCCGACCCGGAGCGCGCCTTCCTTACCCCGGACGAGGGCCGCCGACGCCTGCGTGCGGCCTCCGCGCTCGCCTCCACGCCGGTCGATCCCGCGGCGCCCGGGCTCAGCACAGTTCGCGACGTCGGGGAGCGGATCCGCGTGATCACGCTCGACTTCGACCAGGCCGGTGAGGGCGCGGGCGGCACCGCGAGCCCCGCGCATGTCGCGTTCCTGCGCCGCGCCCTGGCCTCCGCCGGGGACCGGTGGATCGTGGTCGCCTCCCACCAGCCGCTCACGAAGGCGACCGGAGGCGAGGCCCTGCTCGCCCTGCTCGACGCCGCCCCACGGATGCTCGTGGCCCTCGCCGGAGACACGCACACCAACCGCGTCCGGGCCCGCCCGACGGCCGCGGGTGGCTTCTTCCTCGTGGAGACCTCGGCGATCGCGGACTTCCCGCAGCAGGCCCGCACCTTGCGGATCCGGGAGGCCCGCGGCGGCGGCGCGGTCGTCGAGACCTGGTCGGTCGACACCTCCGGGGCGGGCCGGGTCGGTCGTCTTGCCGACATCGCCCGCGAGCTCGCTTACCTCGACGCCCAGGGCGGACGTCCCCGGGGAGCGCGCGGCAGCCGGGACGACCGCAACGTCCGGATCTTCAAGGCGGCTCCACGCTGAGCCTCTCTTGAGCCGTGCGGACTACCCTGACCCCATGGATCCTGACCGTTATGCGCGCGTGCTGGTCGTCGAGGACGACGAGGAGATCGCCCAGGTGCTCCAGCGTTCGCTGCGGCTCGAGGGCTACGAGGTCAAGCTCGCCCACGACGGCGAGGTCGCCCTGGAGATCGCCGAGGCCTTCAACCCCGACCTCGTGATCCTCGACCTCGGGCTGCCGAAGCTCGACGGCATCGAGGTCGCCAAGCGGCTGCGGGCCGAGGACGACGTCCCGATCCTCGTCCTCACCGCCCGCGATGCGGTCGAGTCGCGTGTCGAGGGCCTCGACTCCGGCGCTGACGACTACCTCGTCAAACCCTTCGAGCGGCAGGAGCTGCTGGCCCGGCTGCGGGCGATGCTCCGCCGCCGACCGCCGCGCGGCTCGGCCTCCGTCGTCGTCGGGGACCTCTCGCTGAACCCGGACACGCACGAGGTCAAGCGGGGCGAGCGCTCCGTCGAGCTCACCCAGCGCGAGTTCGAACTGCTCGAGTACCTGATGCGCAACGAGCGCATCGTCGTGCCCCGCCAGCGGCTGCTCGAGGAGGTGTGGGGCTACGACCCCTTCGCCACCACGAACACGATCGAGGTCTTCGTCTCCAACCTGCGCCGCAAGCTCGAGGCGGGCGGGGAGGAGCGGCTGCTGCACACGATCCGCGGTGCGGGGTACGTCCTGCGCGCGTAACGGTCCTTCCCGGTGCTGGCCCACCTCTCCATCCGCTGGCGCCTGGCCGGCATCTCGGCGGCGTTGACGTTCGCGATCCTCTGCGGCTTCGCGTACGTCATCGGTGAGCTGACCGCACGGCGGATCCGCTCGGACTTCTCGAACCAGATCGTCGCCACCACCGAGGACGTCGCCTCGCGGGTCAAGGTCCGGATCGACACCCAGGGCCGACTGCTCGACGTTCAGCCCGAGCTCGACGACTTCGCCGCAAACCGGGCGGTGATCCGCATCCTCACCTCCGACGGCGTCTCGATCGCGGGCTCGACGCGAGCGCGCTCCCTGAGCCCCGGCAGCTTCCCCATCGTCGGGACCAAGGACTCGGACGGGTTCAAGATCGCGACCCAGAGGATCTCCTTCGAGCCGTTCGGAAGCGGCTTCCTGCAGTACGGGCGACAGCTGTCCGACGTCCAGGCGACGGTGCAGCGCGTGCGGCTGTTCCTGCTCTTCGGCGTGCTCATGGGGACGGGGCTCGCGCTCGTCGCGGGGCTCATGCTCGCGCGGCGGGCGATGGCGCCGATCGCCGCGCTCACCGCGACCACGCGGGAGATCGCGCGGACGCGCGACCCGAACCGGCGCGTGCCGATGCCCGACGCCGACGACGAGGTCGCCGAGCTCGCGCGGACGCTCGAGGAGATGCTCCAGGCGCTCGAGGCCTCCCGGGCGGAAAGCGCACACATGCTCAGCCAGCAGCGCCGCTTCGTCGCCGACGCCTCCCACGAGCTGCGCACGCCGCTGACGAGCGTGCTCGCGAACCTCGACCTCCTGGCCGAGACGCTCGACGGGGACCACCGGGAGGTCGCCCAGTCTGCGCTGCGCTCCTCCCAGCGGATGCGCCGACTGGTCGCCGACCTGCTCCTGCTGGCCCGCCAGGACGCCAAGCGCGCTGCCTCGCGGGAGCCGGTCGACCTGCAGCGCGTGGCGGTGGCCGCGGCGGCCGAGCTCGGACCGATCGCCTCGGAGCACGACCTGCACGTCGACGCTGCGCCGGCCCGGACCTGCGGGGCCGAGGACGAGCTGCACCGCGTGGCGCTCAACCTGATGGAGAACGCGATCAAGCACACGCCTCCGGGAACGACGATCTCCGTCGCGACCCGGACCGAGGGCGCAGAGGCGGTACTCGAGGTCTTCGACGACGGACCGGGGGTACCGCCGGAGCTGCAAGCGCGACTCTTCGAGCGCTTCGTTCGGGGCGAGGGGGACCGCGGCGGCTCCTCCGGGCTCGGCCTCGCGATCGTCCGTGCGGTCGCGGACGCGCACGGTGGATCTGTGGTCCTCGCGCCGCCTGATGCGGGCCGCGGCGCGCGGTTCACGGTGCGGCTGCCGCTGGCCCCGATCTCGACGCCGGCCGAGGATGCCTCCTGGGTGGCGCCGGGGCCCGCCGCGACGGCCTGAGCCTTCACACGTTCTTCACCACTCCGGTACGTTGGCGCGGCATGCGCCGCCGCCTCCTCGCCCTGCCGCTTGCCACCCTCAGCGCGCTCGCGGCGCTCACCGGGAACGCTGCCGCTCAGGCCCCGATCAGCCAGGCGTCGTGTGAGATGGGCGGGGGCACGCCGGCGATCTGCGTCGGCCTCGGCAAGCTCGGGGACCGGATCGCCGCGGAGTGCCGACGGCTCGCAATCGCGGACGCCACGTGCGCGCAGGCCGCCGGGCGCCGTGTCATCCGCTCGGAGATCAGCACGTTCGAGCGCTCCCCGCTGGCGCGCACGCTCGCCTTCCAGAGCCAGCTCGGCGACGTGCTCGGCCTGCGCGACGCGACCTTCGCCGGCACGCACAACTCGTTCAACGAGACCGCCGAGGCGCCGACCGTCTCCCACACCGATTCCAACCAGCAGCTCGACCTCACCGACCAGCTCCGCCTCGGCATGCGCTCGCTCGAGCTCGACGTCCACTGGCTGCCGAGCCCACGGGCGGCCGGTGCCTTCGCCCCGGTGCTCTGCCACGGGACCGGTCCGGTCGGCTGCAGCACCGAGCGCCTGCTGGTCGACCGGCTGCCCGAGATCACCCGCTGGCTCGAGGACAACCCGCGTGCGGTGATCCTGCTCTACCTCGAGGACCAGATCGACGACCCCGCCGGCTACGAGACCAGCGCGAAGGTGGTGCGTGAGGCGTTCGGCGAGCGCCTCTACACGCCCGCGTCACCGGGCTGCACGAACCTCCCCCTCGACCTGACGCGCAACCAGGTGCGCGCCGCCGGCCGCCAGGTGGTCGTCGTCGGCGACTGCGGCACGGGCGCCTGGCAGGGCGTCTCCCACGCCTGGCCGGGCAGCGTCCGCTTCGAGTCCGGGCCCGAGGCCTACCAGGACTACCCGGCGTGCGGCGGGGAGAAGGCGAACGAGGCGCGCGCGAGGATCCTCCGCTATTTCGAGGACTCGACCTTCCTCAGCGCCGCGACCGGCATCGGCTCCACTCCCGACCCCGGGCTCACGCCGGAACGGGTGCGCCAGATGGACCGCTGCGGCACGAACCTGCTCGGCTTCGACCAGCTCGTCCCCGGTGACCCGAGGCTCGCGGCCCTGGCCTGGTCCTGGGTCGACGGCCCCCCGGCCGCGGGAGATCCGACCTGCACGGTGCGTCGCGCGGACGGCCGCTGGGAGTCCCGCTCCTGCCGAACGCGCAACCGGCCCTCTTGCCTCCGTGCCGACGGCTCCTGGTTCGTGCTGGACAAGACGACGGCGCGCAACCCTGCGGGCCGCGCGTGCCGGCGCGCGGGCGGCCTCTTCCGCTCCCCGCGCACCGCCTTCCAGAACCAGCTGCTCTCCGACGCCGCCGGCGCCGGGGAGACCTGGATCGCCTACCGCCCCGCACCGCGGGCCTCGCGCCGGTAGCCCCGGCGACTGCCGGGTCAAGACCGAGCTGAGGCCCGACAACCGGGAGGCTGTGACATCCGGCCTTACGGGATTTCGATGACGCACCTCGGTCCGGGGGCTGCGGCCAGCCGCTCGTCGAGGGTCAGAAGCGGCACGTCCAGCCGCTCGGCGAGGGCGACGTAGAGCGCGTCGTAGAAGGTGACGTTCTCGCGCAGCTCCCAGGCGCGGCCGAGCAGTTCCGCGTGTGGTGCGCGGCGTACCGGCAGCCGGGCGAGTCGGCTGATCGCCCGCCGGGCCTGCTCCCCGGGCACGGTGCCGGCGGCCACGCGCCGGCGGAGCGCATGCCCCACCTCGGCGTCGAGGAGGTGCGGTGCCCAGCTGGTCCGCAGATCCCGGCGCTCAAAGAGCTGGGAGTCGGGATCGGCGAGCAGTTCGACGATCACGCTGGCGTCGGCGACGACGCTCACGCCCCCCGGATCTCCCGGAGGTCGGCGACGATCTGCGCGCGCGTGACGCCGCTTCTGGGCTCGGCGCGAACCTCGGCCGCGATCTCCTCCCATGTCGGCTTGCTGGCCGCCGCCTCGAGATCGACGCGGATGTAGTCCGACAGCGACATCCCGGCCGCTGCCGCGCGGGTCTTGAGCACCCGGTGCGCCTCGTCGGAGACGTTGCGCACCTGGATCATCTTCGACATGTGCTCCACACTAACGCGTGTGGAGCACATGCATCAGCCTCAGACCTCGACGACCACCGGCAGCACCATCGGGCGCCGCTTCAGGCGGTCGTAGACGAACTTCGCGAGGTCGTCGTGCAGGACCTGCTGGACGAGCGCGACCTCGCGGATCTGCTTCTTGGCCGCGTCGGCCAACGAGGACTCGACCGCACCGCGGAGATCTCCGAGCAGCCGCTCTGCGTCCTGTGAGTACGGGACGCCGCGGAAGATCACCTCGGGCTCGGCGACGCTCGTGCCGTCCTGCTCGGAGATCGTCGCGACCACGACGAAGATGCCGTCGGCCGAGAGCATGCGCCGATCACGGAGCGCCGCGTCGGTCTCGTCGCCGAGGTCGACGCCGTCGACGTAGATGACGCCGGCCTGCTCCTTCTTGCCGAACTTCGCCCCCTTCGCGGTGATCTCGAGCGGCAGCCCGTTCTCGCCCTTGAAGATGCTCGTCTCGGGCACACCGAGGGATTCGGCGAGCTGGCCGTGCAGGTGGATCCGCTTGTGGTCGCCGTGGAACGGCATCACGTACTTGGGCCGCGTGAGGTTGATCATCAGCTTGATCTCCTCGGCGTAGCCGTGACCGGAGGAGTGAATCGGGGCGTCCTTCGTCGTGATCACGTCACAGCCGATGTGGTACAGCCGGTCGATCGTCTCGTTGACCGCTCGTTCGTTGCCCGGGATCGGCGTCGCGGAGAACATGATCGTGTCCCCCTTCTTCAGCTCGACCTGGCGATGGTCCTTGTGGGCCATGCGCCGCAGGGCGCTCAGCGGCTCGCCCTGCGAGCCCGTGGAGATGATCACGAGCTTGTGGTCGGGGAAGTTCGCCATCTCCCGGGGCTGGACCATCAGCCCGTCGGGGAACTTCACGTGGCCGAGCGTGCGTCCGATGTTCGTGTTCTTCCGCATCGAGCGGCCGACGAGGACGACCTTGCGCCCGTGCTTCTGGGCCGCGTCGATGACCTGCTGGACCCGGTGGATGTTCGAAGCGAAGCAGGTGACGACGATGCGCCCCGTCACGTGGGCGAACTGCTCGGAGAGCTGCGGCCCGACGAGCGACTCGCTCGTCGACCAGCCGGCGCGGTCTGCGTTGGTGGAGTCGCCGCAGAGCAGCAGGACGCCTTCGCGGCCGAGCTCGGCCAGACGCTGCATGTCGGCGGGGCGCTTGTCGACCGGGGTCTGGTCGAACTTGTAGTCCCCGGTGATCAGCATCGTGCCCAAGGGCGTGGTGATCGCGACCGCGGAGGCGTCCGGGATCGAGTGCGTCATGTGGACGAGCTCGACGTCGAACGGGCCGATCTCGATGATCTCGCCCTCCTTGACGTCGACGCACTCGACCTCTTTGAGGCGGTGCTCGTCCAGCTTGGAGCGGGCCATCGCCATGGTGAGCGGGCCGCCGTAGACGGGGATGTCTTGCACGCCGAGGTCCTTCAGGATCCAGGGCAGGGCGCCGAGGTGGTCCTCGTGGCCGTGGGTGACGACGATCGCCTCGATGTCGTCGACCCGCTCACGCAGGTAGGAGAAGTCGGGCAGGACGAGGTCGATCCCGACCATCTCCGCGGTCGGGAACCGCAGGCCGACGTCGACGAGGATGATCTTGCCGTCGAACTCGACGACGGTCATGTTCTTGCCGATCTCGCCGAGCCCGCCGAGGGGCAGGACGCGGAGGCGCTCCGGCCCGCTCATGCGGAGGGCAGCAGGTCGATGGCGGCAAGGGCGTTCTTGATGATGGTGAGCTCCTCCTCGGAGACAGAGACGTAAGGCAGGCGAGGATCGCCCACCGGATGGCCCAGGAGGCCAAGGGCGGCCTTCGCCGTGGTGGCGGCCGGGGCGATGCCCAGCGCGGTGACCACTCCCCGGATCTCCTGGTCGATGCTTGCACGGTTGTGGGGCTCGTCGGCCATGCGCCGCATCTGCGGCGAGAGGACGTGGCTGGCGACGAGGATGCCGCCCGCCCCGCCCATCTCGAGCGTGCGGGCGAAGACGTCGTCGTTGCCCGCGTAGAGGGCGAGTCCGTCGACGAGCGCGAGGTTGTCGTTGTTGGCCTGCTTGACCGCGTCGATGTGCTCGATCTGGGCGAGCTCGGCCAGCAGCTCGTTCGACAGGTCCGCGCCGGTGCGCTGCGGGATGTTGTAGAGCACGATCGGCCGGTCGGCCGCCGCGCTCACCTCGCGGTAGTGCGCGAGGAGGCCCCGCCGGTTGGGGCGGTTGTAGTACGGGTTGACGGAGAGCAGCGCGTCGGCGCCCCGCTCGCACGCCCCCGCGGTCAGCTTGACCGCGTGCCTGGTGTCGTTCGAGCCGACGCCGGCGATGACGGTGAAGTCCGGGCGTGGACGCTCCTGCGCCGCCAGGGCGATGAGGTCGAGGTGCTCGTCGTCGTCGAGCGTCGCCGCCTCCCCCGTGGTACCGGCCACGACCACGCCGTCGCTGCCCTGCTGGTCCAGATAGGCCATGAGCGCGACGAACGCTGCGTCATCGACCTTCCCGTCCGCGCCGAAGGGCGTGACGATCGCGGTGAGGACGGATCCGAGCGAGGACATGCCCTCCCATCATTCCACGCGCCCCGGCGGGTCGGCCCCGCGCCTGCAGGGCGCTCTGTGACCACCTCCGCACAGAAGCAGCCCGCCGAGGGCTTACATGAAGGTGACACAGGCGTCACGAAAGGACCCGAGCATGTCCCCGCAGCCCACCCCCACCG
>JACDAP010000352.1 GCA_013695395.1 Solirubrobacterales bacterium | reverse complement strand
GTCCCGCGCAGGATCCCCCGCATGGCCGGGCGCGTCTTCGGCCAGACGAGTGCGAGGAACAGGTGGCCGAGCAGCAGGAAGGTGGCCACGTACATCGCGCCGTCGTGGAGCGCGACGCTCCCCGGGAAGCGAAACGCGTTCATCCGCTCGCCGAGCCAGAGCAGCGCGCCGGAGACGATGAAGAGGACCGCGAGCGCCGCCTGGATGACCGTGTGGACCTTCTGGCCGGCGTTGAAGCGGCCCTGCGGCGCCGGGTCCTCCCGCTTGAGCCAGCGGACGTCGTCCGCGGTGAAGGTCTCGATCTCCCGCCGGGTGCGGCGCAGCTGCGCGCGATCGCCGCTCACCGCGACGAGCACCACGGCGGTCAGCCACGCGATCGCGACGGCGAGGTGGGCCGCCTTGACGGTCTCGCGGGAGGCGAGGCCCGAGAGCGGCGGCAGGTAGAGCACGAGACCGGTCGCGAGCATCGCGACGAATCCGGCCGTGTGGACCCAGTGCAGGGTCCGCTCGGTCAGCCCGAACCGCTCGACCAGGCCCGGGGCCCGGGCGGTCTCGACCTCCGCGACGGCCATCTCAGGACGGGGCGGTGCCGTCGATCCAGCCGTCGAGGCTGTAGCCCCGCTGCTGCCAGTAGCCCGGCTCCGGCTTGTCGGTCGCGGTGATGCGAGCCAGCCACTTGACGCCCTTGTAGCCGTACATCCTGGGGACCACGACGCGCGCGGGCCAGCCGTGCTCTCGGCGGATCGGCTCGCCGTCCATGTCGAGCGCGAGCATCGACTCCTGCTGCTCGAGCTGCTTCAGGGTGAGCGTGTCGACGTAGGGCTCCTCCTCCGAGATGAACTCGAGCGCGGTGGCCTCGGGCTTGAGCCCGGCCTCCGCGAGGAGGGTGTCGAAGCGCACCCCACGCCACTCGACGCCGCGGACGGTCCATCCGGTGACGCAGTAGAAGTCGCTCGTCTGCTCGGCGAGCTCCATCGCGCGCAGGTCGGCCATCGAGTACTCGACCGGCTTGTCGACCAGGCCGTCGATGGTGAGCTTCCAGGTCGCCTCGTCGTAGCCCGGGTAGGGCGGGTTGATCGCGTATATGCGCCACTGGCCGCCGACGGGCGGGACCACGGCCTGCACCGAGGCGGGCAGCTTCTCGGTCACGCCCGCCACCAGGCGCAGGGCGGAATCGCCCCACAGCAGGGCGGAGAGCCCGACGCCGAGGGTGCCGACGAAGGCCTTGCGGCCGAGCGGGCGCCCTTCGGGCAGCGGATCCTCCTGTTCCTCCATCGCACTTCAGTGTGGCCCATCGGGGCCACGTCCGCGCCTTACGAGTCGGTGAACGGCGGGACGGCGGCCGGGCAGCGCAGCCCGGGCGCGCCGGCGATCCGGCGGTCGAGGGTCACGAGCGGCGCGTCCTGGAGCTCGGCGAGCGCCACGTAGGCGGCGTCGTAGATCGAGAGGTTGTCCCGCAGCTCCCACGCGCGCGCGGCGAGCGGCTCGTACGGCCAGAGCTCGATCGGGAGGTCGAGCAGGTCGGCGTGCGCCTGCGCGGCCTGATCGCCGGTGATCTTCTCGGCGAGCTCGTGGCGTCGGAGCACGTTCGCGGCCTCGTAGAGCACGAGGGCGGGCGCCAGCAGGAGCGCGCCGGCGACCTGCTCGGTCACCCAGCGTCCTCCGGGGCCGGCGTCGGCGAGCAGCGCAACCAGCGCGGAGGAGTCGCAGACGACGCGGCTCAAGAGCGCTCGCCGGCGGGCACGGCCGCGGGGGCCTGGTGGACCCCCGGGCTCACCGGCGTTCGGCGTCTCGTGCGGCCAGCACCGAATCGGCCTCGATCCGGACGCCGGTCGCCTCGACCCGGGCACGCGCCCGCGCGATGATCTCGTGCGCCTCGGGGCGCGAGGCGCTCTCGACGAGCATGCTGCGTACGTGCTCCTGCAACGAGCGGCCGTTGCGCGCGGCGCGGGCGGCGAGCTCATCTCGGACCTCGTCAGGGACGTTGCGCACGGTGATCGCCACGGGCATGCCTGCATAGTAGCTGCGCTGCTGCTGAAGTCGCGTCTGCACCGCTCGCATAGCCTCCCGCCCGTGATCCCGAACGTTCTCGCCGCCCGCTACGCCTCGCACGAGCTCGTGGAGCTCTGGTCTCCTGAGCGCAAGATCGTGCTCGAGCGGCAGCTCTGGCTCGCGGTGCTGCGCGCGCAGCAGGAGCTCGGGATCCCGGTGCCCGCCGAGGCCATTGCGGCGTACGAGCGGGTGCTCGAGCAGGTCGACCTCGTCTCGATCGCCGCGCGCGAGCGGATCACCCGACACGACGTGAAGGCGCGGATCGAGGAGTTCAACGCGCTCGCCGGCCACGAGCAGATCCACAAGGGGCTGACGAGCCGTGACCTCACCGAAAACGTCGAGCAGCTCCAGCTACGCCTCTCCCTCGAGCACGTCTCCGACCGCACCGTCGCGCTGCTCGCACGCCTCGCCCGGCTGGGGAGCGAGCACGCGGCGCTCACGCTGACGGGGCGCAGCCACAACGTCGCCGCCCAGGCCACGACGCTCGGCAAGCGCTTCGCCAGCGCTGCGGACGAGCTGCTCGTCGCGCACACACGGCTCGAGGAGCTTCGGGCGCGCTACCCGCTCCGCGGTATAAAGGGACCCGTCGGCACGTCGCAGGACATGCTCGATCTGCTCGACGGGGACACCGCCAAGCTGGCGCAGCTGGAGGAGCGCGTCGCCGCGCACCTGGGCTTCGCGCAGACGCTGACGAGCGTCGGACAGGTCTACCCGCGCTCGCTCGACCTCGATGTCGTCAGCGCCCTCGTGCAGCTCGCCGCCGCGCCCTCCTCGCTCGCCACCACGATCCGCCTGATGGCCGGGAACGAGCTCGCGACCGAGGGCTTCCAGCCGGGGCAGGTCGGCTCAAGCGCGATGCCGCACAAGATGAACTCGCGCTCTGCGGAGCGGATCAACGGGCTCATGGTGATCCTGCGCGGCCATCTCTCGATGGTCGGCGAGCTCGCCGGCGGCCAGTGGAACGAGGGCGACGTGAGCGACTCGGTCGTCCGGCGGGTCGCGCTGCCCGACGCGTTCTTCGCCTTCGACGGGCTCTGCGAGACGGCGCTCACCGTGCTCGACGAGTTCGGTGCCTACCCGGCGGTCATCGCCCGCGAGCTCGACCGGTACCTCCCGTTCCTCGCGACGACCGCCGTGCTGGTCGCTGCGGTCCGGGCGGGGGTCGGCCGCGAGGCGGCGCACGAGGCGATCAAGGAG
>JACDAP010000334.1 GCA_013695395.1 Solirubrobacterales bacterium | reverse complement strand
CTCCCGCGCCTCCTCGGCGGTCGCGGCGAGCGGCTTCTCGACGAGCACGCTCACGCCGGCGGCGGCGAGCTCGCGGGCGGCGGGGAGGTGCTCCTCGGTGGGCACGGCGACGATCGCGAAGTCGACCGGCCCGGCGGCCAGGAGCCCCGCGACGGTCGTGAAGAGCAGCGCCGGGTCGGCGACCATCGCGAAGCGGTCACCGCCGGGGTCGACGGCCCCCGCGAAGTCGACCCGCGGGGATGCCTGGAGCAGGCGGGCGTGGTGGCGGCCGATCATGCCGAGGCCGAGGACCGCGCCGCGCAGCGGCCGTGGGGAGGTCGGCTCGCTCACGAGGTCCATAGGCTAACGGCCATGCCGACCCCCACGGCCCCCGGTCTCGTGCTCTCACCCGACGCCCAGGTGGCCGACGACGTGCAGTTCGGAGCCAACGTCGTCGTTCACGGCGGCACGGTCATCGGCGCCGGCGTGGTGATCCAGGACGGCGTGATCCTGGGCAAGCCCCCGCGGCTCGCGCCCACCTCGGCCACCGTGGCCCCGGTGGATGAGCCGCTCGTCATCGAGGCGGGCGCCTCGATCTGCGCCCAGGCCATCGTGTTCGCCGGCGCCCGCATCGGTGAGGGCGCGATCATCGGCGACCAGTCCTACGTGCGCGAACGCACGGTCGTCGGGGCTAGAAGCCTCGTCGGTCGCGCGACCTGCGTGGACAACGACGTGGTCATCGGGGAACGCGTGCGCCTGCAGTCCGGCGTCTACATCACCGCGTTCTCCGTGATCGAGGACGACGTCTTCGTCGGCCCGCGGGCGATGACCACGAACGACAACACGATGGCCCGGCGGGGCCCGCATGATGATCTCGTCGGCGCGACCCTGCGCCGTGCCTGCCGGATCGGCGGAGGCGCGATCCTCACGCCCGGGGTGGAGATCGGCGAGGAGGCCTACATCGCGGCCGGCTCGGTGGTCACCAACCACGTCCCGGCGCGTGGGGTCGTCATCGGGGTCCCGGGGCGGGTCGTGCGCTACGTCGAGGACATCGACCTGCTGGAGAGCGACCGCGGCTGAGTCCCGCCGCGGGCGGGCTCAGGCGTTGGCCGTGGGGCGGAGCTTGCTCGCCGTCTGTCCCGACTCGGTCCAGATCTGCTGCTCGCGCCCCGGCCCGACGCCGACCTGCACGATGGGCGTTCCGACCCGCTCGGCCAGGAACGCGAGGTAGTCGCGCGCGGCCTGCGGGAGATCGGCCTCGGTGCGGCAGCCGGTGATGTCCTCGCTCCAGCCCGGGAGTTCCTCGTAGACCCCGCGGGCCCGATGGAGCACCGACTGGTGGTACGGGAAGGTCTCGAACGTCGCGTCGTCAGCGCCCCGGTACTCCGTGCACACCTTGATCGTGTCCAGGCCGGTGAGCACGTCGAGCTTCGTGATGACGAGGGCGTCGAGCGTGTTCAGGCGGCAGGCGTAGCGCAGGGCGACCAGGTCGATCCAGCCGCAACGCCGGGGGCGCCCGGTGGTGGTGCCGAACTCGTGGCCGTTCTCGCGCAGGAGGTCCCCCGTGGCGTCGAAGAGCTCGGTCGGGAAGGGGCCCGCGCCGACCCGGGTCGCGTACGCCTTGGCCACGCCCCAGACCTCGTCGATGTCGTGGATGCCCACCCCGGCGCCGATCGTCGCGGCGCCCGAGACCGGGTTGCTCGAGGTCACGAACGGATAGGTGCCGTGGTCGATGTCGAGCATGGTCGCCTGCGCGCCCTCGAAGAGCGCGAGCTTGCCGGCGTCGAGCGTCTTCCAGATCAGCGATGAGGTGTCGGCGATGTGCTTCTCGAGGCGGTGCCCGAAGGTGAGCAGGTCCTCGGTCATCTGCTGCAGGTCGAGCCGCGGGGCCCAGGCGGGGTCGCGCTCATAGGGCCGCAGCATGAGCTGCTTGGGCTCCAGCGCGGCCATGATCTTCTTCTTGAGGATCTTCTCGTCGAGCATGTCCTGCACGCGGATGCCGAGGCGCGCGGCCTTATCGGCGTAGCACGGGCCGATGCCGCGCTTGGTCGTGCCGATCTCGTTCTTGCCGAGGCGCGCCTCGCCCGAGTGATCGAGGGCGATGTGGTACGGCATGATCACGTGGGCGTTGGCCGAGACCTTCAGGCCGGAGATGTCGAGCCCCGCCCGTGAGAGCCCGTCGAGCTCGCCGAGCAGGACGCTCGGGTCGACGACCACGCCGTTGCCGATGATGCAGGTCTTGCCCGGGTAGAGGATCCCGCTCGGCACGAGATGGAACTTGAACTCCTCGCCATCGCGGACGATCGTGTGGCCGGCGTTGTTGCCGCCCTGGAAGCGCACGACGGCGTCGGCCTGCTCGGCCATCAGGTCGACGACCTTGCCCTTGCCCTCATCGCCCCATTGGGCGCCCACGATCACGAGTCCCGGCATGTGGGGCGGAGTCTATGGGCGTCGCCCGGAAACCGGTCCGCGCTACCCGACGCGGCGCCGTGCGTCCTCGCCGTAGAGCGGGAGGACCTCGCACATCTCCTCCAGCCGGGAGACGGTGCGCTCCTTGATCTGCTCGACCATCTGCTCACGCTCGAGGAGGTTCGTGGTGATCACGACGGAGCGCTCCTCCTCGTAGCGGGCGTTCACGATCGCGTAGAGCTGCTCGAGCACCCAGTCGGAGGTCTTCTCGGCGCCAACGTCGTCGATGTGGAGCAGGTCCACCTCGGTCAGCTTGTCGAGCAGCGTGGTGTAGGAGTGCACCGCGTCCTCGTCGAAGGTCGTGCGGATCTCGGCCAGGAGCTTCGGCAGCGAGTAGATGGCCACGGTGCGGCCCGCGTCCAGCGCGGCCTTGGAGACGATCATCGCGAGGGTCGTCTTGCCGGTTCCGGGGCCGCCGAAGAGCCAGAGGCCGCGGCCCGCGTCGAGGTTCGCGTCGAGGTCGCGCACGTAGGCGCGGATCGCCCGGACCTGCCCGGGCGCCTTCTGCGCGATCTCGGTGACCGGCGGGCGGTCGAAGCCGACCCCGCGGTACTTCTTCGGGATGACCGCGGAGAGCACCGCCGAGCGCCGCCCGGCCATTCGCTCCGGGCGACAGCGGCAGGGCACCGCGCTCTGCGTGTCCTCGTCGTCGACGAAGCCCGAGCCGTCGCAGGCGTCGTAGGGACACCGATCGCCGGGCCGGAGCGTCATTCGTACTCACGGGTCAGGGTGCGGAAGCGCGTGTACTTCCCCTGGAAGACGAGGTGGACCGTTCCGAGCGAGCCGTTGCGGTGCTTGGCGATGATCAGCTCGCCCTCGCCGGGTGCCTCGGTCGTCTCCGGGTTGTAGTACTCGTCGCGGTAGATGAAGACGCAGAGATCTGCGTCCTGCTCTATCGCACCTGATTCGCGGAGATCGGAGAGCATCGGGCGCTTGTCGGTGCGCGACTCGACGCCGCGGGAGAGCTGGGAGAGCGCGATCACCGGGACGTCGAGCTCGCGAGCGAGGATCTTCAGGCCACGCGACATCTGGCCGACCTGCTCGACGCGGTTGTCGGTCCGCCCGTCCGCGCGCATCAGCTGCAGGTAGTCGATGATGATCAGGCCGAGGCCGCCGTACTCGGTCTGCATCTGCTGGTGCAGGCGCCGCGCCTTCGCCCGGATCTCGAGCACGCCGATGTCCGACGAGTCGTCGACGAAGAGCGGCGCCCGGTCGTAGCGCGAGGCCGCCTCGAGCACCTTCTTCCACTTGCGCTCGTCCTTCATTCGGCCCTTGCGCAGGTCATCGCCCTCGACGCTCGCCTGCGAGGCGACGAAGCGCTGGGCGAGCTCCCCCTCGCTCATCTCCAGGCTGAACAGAGCGACCGGCATCGGCCGCTCGGGGTGGAGCGCGACGTTCTCGGCGATGTTCGTGACCAGGGCGGAGTTGTGGACGACGATGTCGTCGGCGACGAAGTTGTGGTCGTCGGGGACCTCGATGTCGAACGTCTCCGCCTCGCCGGCCGGCTCGATCCCCAGGACCTCGTCCCACCAGATGTCGCTGTGGACGAGCGCGTCGAGCTTCGGCGCCTCGCGGACACCGGCGAGCAGGGCCAAGCGGTCACGGGGGAGTCCGCGCGAGCCGACGTGCCAGTTGTGGGTGGATGGATAGCCGGCAGCTCGGTTCACCTCCGCCCAGCTTCGCGTACCGCGCGCGGCGTCGACGAGCGCCCACGCCTCAGGCGGGGCGGTGTCGACGTTGGTCTTGCTTCGGACGTTGGCGAGGCCCGCGATGGCGCGGGCCATGGCGGCGGACTTCCCGAGGACGCCGATCTCGTCGACGAAGCGGCGGATGTCGGTCTGGCCGGTGATGAGCACCTCGTAGGCGCGGGTTGCGGTCCCCTCATAGACGGGGCGCCGGAGCACTCGGACCTTGGCCACGACCCCGAAGCGCAGCAGCAGGTGCTGCACGTCCCGTGCGAGACGGTGGGAGATCGTGGTGTAGCCGATCTGACGCAGTCGGGGAGACGCGTACACATGCCCGTCGCAGGCGTAGAGGATCGACAGGAACCGCGCGATCTGGTGGTCGACGAGCCTGAAGATCTCGTCGGGGACGAACTTGTCGGACGAGCGGCTCCCCCAGATGCCATGGCGGCGACACATCGCGGTCACAGGATTCTGCGGACCACCGCGACCGGCGCTGAGACACATCGTGAGACTGGCGTCCTGCGGACTGGGCCGGACCCCCATGGACAGCGCGGCCTCCTCGAGCGTCTCCACGACGGGCGAGTCGGCCCCGTAGGTGAAGCGGGGCGTCTTCTGAGTGAGGTTGCCATCAGCGATGAGCGCCGCGAGCAGGACGACCTCGGCGTCCGGCAACGTCCGCTCCTCGGCAGTGTGGGGAAGCGTGCGAGGCACGGCGACACCATCACCGGGCTGCAGCTCGTCGACTCGCTTCCACCCGCGGACCGTCAGCAGTGGGTGGTTCGCCGTGGCGGTGATGCTGCGGCCGAGCTTCGTCTGAACCCGGAACACGGGGCGCCGACCGTTCCGAGCCACCGCGCGGACGCGCTGGGGCCGGAGCCGTAGATCCCCACCGAGCGAGGTGACCCATGCCTCCTCGCCGCCTTCGACGTCCTGGACGAGCGCGTCGAGACGGCGGCGGACGCCGGTCCGCGGGTCGTGAACGAGGGTCTCGCCGGTTAGGCACTTCCCCATGGATGGTCTGGCGGCGAGGACGATCAGGTTCCCGGGCTGGAAGCCGCCCGTGATCGTGTCGAGGTCGGCGAACCCGGAAGGCGTGCCGGTCATGGCGATGCCCTCGGTGGAGAGCTTGTGCCAGATCTCGAGCTCGTGCTCGATGATCGCGCCGGCGGGGGCGAACGCCTTCGTGGAATCGTCGTGGGCGACCTCGAGCATCGAGCGCTCGGCCTGCTCCACGATCTCGCGGGGCAGCGACTCGCGGCCGTGCACGGAGGCCTGGATCTCGTAGGTCGCGGTGAGCAGACGCCGCATGAGCGACATCTCCTTGACGATCTCGCCGTAGCGGCGCATGTTGCCGACGGCGGGAACGGCGGCGGTCAGCTCGTCGATCCCGGCCTGGCCGCCGGCGGCCTCGAGCTGGGCTCGGGCGCGGAGGTGCTCGGTGACCGTGAGCACGTCGATCTCCTCCGACTCCCGGTACATCTCGACCATCGCGCCGAAGATCACCCGGTGGCGCTCGCGGTAGAAGTCGTCGGCCTTCAGCTGGGACTCGACGACGTAGGAGTACATCGCGCGGTCGGAGAGCAGCACGGCGCCGAGGACGCCCTGCTCGGATTCGATCGAGTGCGGAGGGGCGACGCCTTGGACGACGTTGTCGGGCGGCGGCGGACCGTCGTAGGGGTACTCGCTCACGGCGACGCACGATACCCGCGGTCCCGGCATCGGCCGGGGAGCCTTCCCGCACGCTCCGCGGTTCGTCCGCAGTGCTGCGCAATCGCTACGTAGGGGTGCACCACGGGCTCCCGGAACGACGAAGCGCCCCGGGCCGGGGCGCTTCAGGGACCTGCGAGGTGAGGTGGAGCTACTTGAGCTCGGTGACCATCGTCTTGACGACCGCCGTGATGCCGGTCGCGACCTCGACGGTGACCTGGAAGGTACCGATCTGCTTGATCGGCTCCTCGAGAGTGATGTGGCGCTTGTCGATCGTCAGGCCGCGGGCCTGCTTGATCGCATCGGCGATGTCCTGGGTGGTGACCGAGCCGAACAGGCGTCCGTCGTCGCCGGCCTTCTCGGCGAGCGTGAGGACGGTCTTGTTGAGCAGGTCGGCGTTCTCGTGCGCTTTGGTGGCGGAGTCGCGGGTGGCCTTCTCCTGGGCGGCGGCGCGGAGTGCGGCCACCTGGACGGCACCCGAGGTGGCGGGCGAGGCGAGCTTGCGCGGGATCAGGAAATTCCGCAGGTAGCCCTTGGAGACATCGACCACGGTGCCCTTCTCGCCGACGCCGTCGACGTCCTGCAGGAGGATCGCTTCGGGCATGACTACCGCTCCTCGCGGTCGCGCCCGCGGCCGCCGCCGGTGCGCTCACGCTCTTCCTTGCCCGACTCGTTCACGTAGGGGAGAAGGCCGAGTTCCCGCGAGCGCTTGACCGCGAGCGCCACCTGGTTCTGGTGGCGGCGGCAGGCGCCGGTGATCCGGCGCGAGCGGATCTTGCCGCGCTCGGAGATGAACTTGCGCAGGGTGGCGATGTCCTTGTAGTCCACCTGCTCGACCTTGTCCTTGCAGAACAGGCACGGCTTGCGGCGGCCGCCCGTGCTGGGGCCGCCCTTCTTGTCACGGCGCGGCTTGGAGGCGCCGCTGTTGCGCTGCTTGGCCAACGGAAAAGTCCTCAGGTTCGTCTCTGGACGGAACGGCGCGCGCCGGAGGGGCGCGCGCGAACGGACATCGTAGCCGCTCGTCGGCGCGCGTTGCGCTCCGGCTAGCAGGCGCTCCGGACGGCAGGCGAGGGACGCGCCGGGCGAGCGCCTCGCGCTCGGCCCGGCCGATCCGGGCTCAGAACGGGATGTCGTCCTCGCCCGTGGAGCCGCCACCGACCGGCGCCGGCTGGTGGGTCTGGAAGTCCGAGGTGTCGGCCGGAACGTCCGACCCACCCGAGAAGCCCTGGCTGGGCGCGCTCTGGGAGGCGCCCCCGCCCCCGCCGCCGCTGTCGTCACGGCCGCCTAGGAACTGGACCGAGTCGGCGATGATGCCGACCGCGGAGCGCTTCTTCCCGGTCTCCTTGTCCTCCCACTCGCGCCAATCGAGCCGGCCGTCGATCGCGACCGGGCTCCCTTTCGAGAGGTATCGGGCCGCGTTCTCGCCCTGGGGGCCGAAGACGGTCACGTCGAAGAAGTTGGGCTTGTCGCCCCAGTTGCCGGAGGGGTCCTTGGCGCGACCATTGCAGGCCACCCGGAGCTTGCAGATCTTCATGCCGCTGGCGGTATCGCGAAGGTCGGCGTCGGATGTGAGGCGGCCAGTGAGGACCACCCGGTTGATGTTCTGTGCCATGGGGACGGGCTCCTTTGCCCTCGGGGGATGCTTGTCGAGCGACTTAAGCACGGATCCCGGACACGCCGCGACCGCGAACCGCACGTTCCGCACTTTCAGGACGGAGTCGCGCGTGAGTCGTGACTG
>JACDAP010000324.1 GCA_013695395.1 Solirubrobacterales bacterium | reverse complement strand
GGAGGAAGCAGCCCGCACTGAGCGCCGAGCAGACCAGCCCCGGCAGCAGCACCCGGCGACGGCCGATCACATCGGAGAGGTTCCCGAAGAGGAGCAGCGCGGCGATGACACCCGCGGCGTAGGCGGCGAAGATGACGGTGATGGTCAGCTGGGAGAACCCGTACTCGTCACGATAGAGCGGGTAGAGCGGGGTCGGCAGCGTGGTCCCGATCATGGTGATCACGAAGGCGGCGGCGACCGCGAGGAAGGCGGCGCGGCGGCCGAGCGTGGGGCGTCGCGGCCGCGGTTCGATCATCAGGAGCAGGCTACGCGGGGTAGCGCGGCCGCTCTGCCATCCTCGGAGGATGCCCACCGTCGCCATCACCGAGTTCACCGATCCCGGCTGTCCGTTCGCCTTCTCCGCCGAGCCGCACCGGCTGCGCCTGCGGTGGCTCTTCGGTGACCAGCTCGAGTTCAGCGAGCGCATGGTCGGCCTCGCCGACACGCGGCAGGACTACCTGGACAAGGGCTTCACGCCCGAGAAGGCGGCGAAGGGCGCGGAGTCGCTCGCGGCGAAATTCGGGATGCCGATGAGCGAGGAGCCGAAGCCGGCGGTCGCGGCGACGGTCACCGCCTGCCGCGCGGTGGTCGCCGCGCGGCAGCACGCAACCGAGAAGCAGTGGCCGCTGCTGCGGCGCCTGCGGCACCTCCACTTCGCGGGCCCGCTGCTCGACGACCCGCAGACGATCCGGGACGCCGCGAGCTTCGTCGGCCTCGACCCCGACGAGCTCGAGGCGTGGATGGGCGAGGAGGCGACCGAGCGCGCGCTGCGTGAGGACATGCTCATGGCCCGCGACCCGACGCCGGCGGCGCTCGCGCTGAAGGACAAGCTCGCCTCCACGCCGGAGAACGGCTGGCGCTACACATGCCCGTCCTACGAGTTCCGGACCGCCGATGGAGCCGCGTTCTCCGCACCGGGCATGCAGTCGAGCCTCGCCTACGAGACGGCGCTCGCCAACGTCGCACCCGGGCTCGAGCGGCGCGCCGAGCCGGAGGACGTCACCGAGGTGCTGGCCTGGGCGGGCTTCCCGGTCGCCACCCAGGAGGTCGCGGAGGTCTGCGGCATCTCGCACGACGAGGCGCACGAAAAGCTCGAGGCCGCTGGCGCCGTCGCCGAGCCCGTCGGCCGCGACGCGTTCTGGACGCTCGCCGCCTGAGCCTCGCTCCTCGGTGAGCGCGGCTCGGCGTCCACCGTCGCCGGCCGGCGCGGACGACCCGCGGCCAGCTAGGGTCGGGACAGGCCGAGCGTGCCTGGCCGCTCACCGTGCCGTGGCGCTCACGTGCCGCGTCGCGGCCTTCCGAACCGGCGGGCTGGCCCGTCGCGCCGTCGACGACGGAGAAGACGGAGACGACGGCGGCGATGATCGCGGCGGTGGCAAGGGGGAGTAGATGCGGAAGGTCATGGTTGTCCCGTTCAGACGGGTTCGGCGGCCGGAACGGAGCGTTCCAGCGCCCTGGCCACCGCGCAGTGGGTATTTCCGAGCATCGACCCTAGGATTCCCCGCTCGCGAGGGCGGGTCGGCCGCCCTTCGTCCAGTCCGGACGGGTTCGCTCAAGGCGGTCGAGCAAGCGTCGATGCTCACACGACGCACAGTCACCCGCCGGGCTCGGAACAGCCCTTCTTCGGAGGTGTTCGTTCGTGCCCGCTCTACGCCGTCGTCCTGTCGTCTCGATGCCGGTGTGCGCCCAGGGGCGCCACCATCTCCGGCGTTCCGCGGCGCTCGCCGGGCTGATCCTCGGTGGCCTCGGAACGCTCGCCCCTTCCGCACTCGCCGCGCCCACGACACTCGTCGACCTCGGATCGGCCGGGACCTACGCGGTCCTCAGCGGCGCCTCAGTCGGCAACACGGTCAGCGCACCCGGCGCGCCGCACACCACCCTGCGCGGGGACCTCGGCGTCAAGCCGCCCACGGAGCCCACGGGGTTCCCCCCGGGCGAGGTCATCGGCACGAAGAACGTTGGGAACGCGGCGGCGAGCGAGGCGCACACCGACCTCCTCGCGGCCTACGACGACGTCGCCACCAGGACGGGCGGCACGCCGCTGGCCGGGGACCTGGCCGGCGCGACGCTCGCGCCCGGCTTGCACTCCGCCGCGGCCGCCGTGGCGAACACGGGCATCGTGACGCTCGACGGCGGCGGCAACCCCGACGCGATCTTCGTCTTCAAGATCGGCGGCGCGCTGACGATGGCGGCCGGCGCCCGTGTCACGCTCGCGAATGGCGCCCGCGCCTCGCGCGTGTTCTGGCAGGTCAACGGTGCCGCCGCCGTCGGCGCCGGGGCGAAGTTCGCCGGGACGCTGATGGCCGCCGACGCGGTCGCGATCGGCGCCGCGACGCAGGTCAACGGCCGCGCGATGTCGCGCACCGGCGCGGTCTCCCTCGACGCGAACGAGTTCTACAGCGCCCCGCCCGCGGTCACCCTCGACGGGGGCGCCACCGCGATCACGACCGACACGACGCCCGAGATCAGCGGCACGACCGACGTGGTCGCGCCCGGCGTCGTGACCGTGACGGTCGACGGCAGGACGCTCACCGCCACCCCGGCGGATGGCGTGTGGTCGGTCACCTCGCCACTCCTCCCGAACGGCACCTACCCCGTCGTCGCCTCGGTCAGCGATGCGGTCGGCAACGAGGGCAGCGCGAGGCAGGACCTCACGGTGGACACCGTGCTGCCCGTCGTCACGCTCGCCGGCCCGTCGCCCGAGCTCACCAACGACCCCACCCCCACGATCTCCGGGACCACGGACGTGGCGCCCGGCACCGTCGTGCGCGTCGCCCTCGACACCCTGACGTTGACCGCGCTGGTGCAGTCCGACGGGGAGTGGAACGTCACCCCCTCAACCCGCGCCGACGGCACGCGCACGGTCACCGCCACGGTCGCCGACCCGGCCGGCAACCTCGGCACCGACAGCAAGCAGCTGACCGTCGACACCACCGCGCCCGCGGTGGGCATCACCGGCGGGGCGACCGCGCTCACCAACGACGCGACGCCCGAGATCACGGGCACCGCGGAGGTCGCTCCGGGCACCCTCGTGCGGGTGGACCTCGCCGACGAGACGCTCGAGGCGCCCGTTCAGGACGGCGGCGCCTGGTCGGTGACCGCGTCGGCGCTCACAGACCGTTCCCATCGCATCGTCATGTCCGTCACCGACGGCGCAGGCAACCGCGCCAGCGCCACCCAGACGCTGACCGTCGACACGGTCGCGCCCCGCGTCGCCATCGCCGGCGGTGAGACTGCGACGACGAGCGACCTGACCCCGACGATCTCGGGGAGCTCCGACGCCGCGCCCGGGACGATCGTCACCGTGTCGATCGCGGGGCAGACCATGACGACGCTCCTCCAGGCCGGCGGCACGTGGAACGCGACGCCGGGGACGGTCGGGGAGGGCACGTGGCCCGTCCTCGCCACGGCGCCGGACCCCGCCGGGAACGTGGGCAG
>JACDAP010000318.1 GCA_013695395.1 Solirubrobacterales bacterium | reverse complement strand
ACATCTTCAACGAACTAACGTGTCAGGACACTAGAGCCTGCTGAAAGCTCGGTCGCCCTCGTGAGGCGACCGAGCTTCTGGTCGCGCGCCGCGGGGTTGACAAACGGCCACCGCTTCGGAACGCTCGCGGCCATGGTGACCACCGACGCAACCGGACCTACCCCATCCGCGATCAAGCTGCAACCCGGCGAAGGAGAAGCCCGCTGGTTCCTCGGCGCGCTTGTGACGGTCAAGTCGTCCGGCGAGACCACGGAGGGCCGAGTGGCCGTGATCGAGCACCACGCTCCGCAAGGCCACGGGTCGCCGCTGCACGTTCATCACAACGAGGACGAGTGGTTCTATGTAACTGAGGGCGAGCTGACCTTCTGGCTCGACGGGGAGGTGACGACGGCCCCGGCCGGCTCGTTCGTCTATCTCCCGCGCGATGCCCCGCATACGTTCTCCGTCAGCTCGGCGGAGGCACGATTCCTGCTCGTCGTCGAGCCGGCGGGTTTCGAGGGCTTCGTGCGCGAGTCGTCCGAGCCGGCTGCTGAACGCACATTGCCGCCAGCGACCGTCCAACTGCCCTCGCCGGAGCAGATGACGGCCACGGCCGCGAAGTACGGTCTCGACATTCTCGGCCCCCCCGGCATCCCCGCCTGAGCCGCTCCGGCGCCCCGGCCCGGCAGGGCGTCCGGGGCGAGCGGCACGCGCTTCATCGCCACGCTCCCTCGGTAGGGAGCGCGCGCGGACCGTGGGAGGCGTGGGCGGTCGACGGCGCCGTTCGTGGGCGGTCCGTGGGCGGTCCGGCTCTCAGACCGCCGGTTGCGGAGCCCTGCGTCCTTCGGGCGCTACGGCTTGCAAACCCAGGTGAGCAGCGGACTTTCCGCGTCTCGGGGCTGCTCTCGGAGTCCTCGTGCAAACTCTGAGCCCTCAGTCGGGGAGACAGGATTTGAACCTGCGACCGCCCGGCCCCCAGCCGGGTGCGCTACCAGACTGCGCCACTCCCCGTGGTGCGTCGAGGACGGCATGGTACTCGGCACCCGGTGAGGCGCGCCTGTTCGCCTCCGGTCTGCCGGGGCAAGGCGCTGCGCGCGTGAGGGTTCGGCGTGGCGGTCGTCATCAGGCTGCTGCTGGCCGGTCCAGGTCCGCGCTCGCCGCCGTGCGCGAGGCGTTCGACGCGGCCGCCGGGTGAGCTAGCATCTGCGCCAGCGCGGGTGTAGCTCAGTTGGTAGAGCGTCAGCCTTCCAAGCTGAATGTCGCCGGTTCGAACCCGGTCGCCCGCTC
The DNA here is from genome assembly GCA_013695395.1 of Solirubrobacterales bacterium. Lineage (GTDB taxonomy): Bacteria > Actinomycetota > Thermoleophilia > Solirubrobacterales > Solirubrobacteraceae > Paraconexibacter. The sequence goes on along the minus strand of JACDAP010000318.1, from coordinate 2,403 downwards.
TCTCGTCGGTGTACGCGGCGGTGGAACCGGAGCCTCGACGTCCGTCCGGCCAGCGTGGATACTCGGCCGGGTGGAGGACGACCACGACCGCCAGCTCAGACTTGCGGCCTTCGAGCGGGCGCGCGAGCTGTCGCGTATGTACTCGGACATCGTCCCTCGTACCGCCATTGCCGCGGGGTTCCGGTTCGACGGCCAACGTGTGAGTTTCGGCTCGTTCTACAGCGGGATCTACCGCCCGAAGCAGCTCCATGGTCCTGCCGCGCTCGCGCTCGTTACGGCGCCGCCCGCCTCGGGCAAGGCGCCGCCCTACGAAGACACCATCGACGAGTCAACTGGACGGTTCACGTACCGGTTTCGCGATGCTGGCAAGGATTCGCTGAAAGCGCTCGCGCTGGCCGAGGCTGACAATCGCAAACTCATCGAAGCCTACGAGCGCGGTCTACCGCTCTTGTACTTCCGCGGGATCGCGCCGACACAGTACACACCGATCGCCCCGGTCTTCGTGACGCAGATCGACGTCGGCGCCCGAACTGCCTGGCTCGAAGTCGGCCTGCCGGTCGCAGACACGACGCCCCAGGGGCTGGTGAGCACCGAGGAGACGAGACGCTACGCGACACGCGAGGCGGCCTATCGCCTCCACCAACACCGGTTCCGCCGTGCCGTCCTGCACGCCTACCGGACGCGATGCACCATCTGCTCCCTCAAGGAGGCATCGCTGCTCCAGGCGGCCCACATCATCGAGGACCGAGATCCGTTCGGCGAAGCGACCGTGGTCAACGGCCTCGCGTTGTGCGCGATCCACCATCTCGCGTATGACCGGAATCTTCTGGGGATCGACCCGGACGGTGTTGTGCACATTCACGAGCGTCTGCTGCACGAGATCGACGGCCCGATGCTCAAGAACGGTCTGCAGCACTTTCATGGGGCGCAGATCCTGCAGCCGTCCCGGGTGAGCGAGCGGCCCGACCGCGAGCGCCTGTCGGAGCGCTTCGACGGATTCCGCTCGGCGGCATGAGAGCCATTCGCCCGTGGCCAAGAAGTTCCGGGAGCACCGGACTCGAGGAGCTGCGTTGCCCGAATACCTCGTCATCTACGAGCAGGGTTCCACGAGCTGGGGCGCGTATTCGCCCGACGTCCCGGGCGTCGCCGTGGTAGGAGATTCGCGCGAGCACGTCGAGTCCCGGGTGCGCGACGCGATCACGTTCCATCTGGAGGGCCTGCGTGCGAACGGCCTTGAGGTCCCGACGCCCCGCAATGCTGCCGGCGTCGTCGCCGCCTGAGCTGACGCCGCGGGGGTTGAGCGCCGGCTCGCCGGGTCCTGGCAACCCGGTCGACGGTAGGCGCTCGAGAATGAACAGAAGCCCGGCGGCGGACCGGGCTTCTGAGGTGCGGCTGAGAGGACTCGAACCTCCACGCCCTTTCGAGCAATGCGACCTGAACGCATCGTGTCTGCCAAATTCCACCACAGCCGCGGGGGGCGCCGACTCTAGCGATTCGCCGCCCGTTCCGTCCGGCGACAGTGGGAACATATGTTCGTACTATGCATCGCGCGGATGTCATCGAGGAGGCTCGGGCTCTCGCCGCTGCGGGCGCGACGCTCGCGGAGGTCGTCGCGCTGACCGGCGTCCCGCGCTCGACCGTCCGGGATTGGCTGAGCGGCGCGGCGCGCGGGCCTCGTGCGCAGGACGCGCGTCGGTGCGGTCGCTGCGGGGATCTGCACGACGCGGCGGTCACCGAGACGGCGGCCTACGCCTATCTGCTCGGGATCTACCTCGGGGACGGGTGCATCTCGCCGGGGCCCCGGGGGGTCCACCGGCTTCGCGTGAACCTCGACAGCCGCTACCCGGAGATCATCGAGGAGTGCGCGGAGTCGTTGCGGTTCCTGGCTCCCCGCAACCGCGTCGGCCGCCAGCTCCGCTCGGGTGGCTTCGAGACCAGCCGCCCAGGCTCGGCCACCGAGCTCTCCGTCTACGCGAAGTGGTGGCCGTGCCTGATCCCTCAGCACGGGCCCGGACGCAAGCACCGCCGGCCGATCGTCCTCGTGGAGTGGCAGGCGCCGGTCCTCGGGCCCCATGCGGGTGCGTTTCTTCGGGGGCTGCTGCACTCCGACGGCTGCCGCTTCATCAACACCGGGACCAACTGGCGGCACCCGCGCTATAGCTTCAGCAACCGGTCGGACGACATCCGCGGGCTCTTCACGAGCGCCTGCGACGTGCTCGGGCTTCGCTGGACGACCGCGCCGTACACGGTCTACGTCTCGCGCAAGGATGACGTCGCGCGGCTCGACGCGATCGTCGGGCCGAAGCGGTGAGGCGAGCCGGTCCTCGTGCCCTTGCTACCCTGCCGAGGCTCGATCCCCGCCGCTATCGTCCAGGGGACTAGGACGCCGCCCTCTCACGGCGG
>JACDAP010000260.1 GCA_013695395.1 Solirubrobacterales bacterium | reverse complement strand
TTTGCGCGAGAATTTAGATTCTTCGACGAATATTTAGTTCTCGCTCCACCGTTTCGATGAGTTGCGTGTGATCTTCATCGACTTCGGAGTCGAGTAGAGTTCGTTCATCGCTACGGTATTCGAGTCTGATTGTCAGCGAACGTTCGTTCTGCCCCATCCCCTTGCCTTCATACACGTCGACAAATCCTACGCTCCTGCACAGTTCACGTCGCTCGCCGACGATCGCCGACTTGATCTGATCGAAACTGATCTCACGAGTTACTACGAACGAAACATCGCGTACGACTGCAGGATATTTCGGCAGACTGCGATATAAAACCGGAGGAATCTCCTGGGCAAGAATCGCTTGTAGGTCAAGCTCGGCGACATATACAGGTTGCTTAAACTTGTAATCGGACGTGAGTTCCTCATTAAGCCGGCCGAGCGTGCCAACCGCCGTTCCAGCAACGGTGATCTGGGCCGACTGTCCGGCGCGTAAATGCCGGCTGCCGTCAGCGGCTTTAAACTCAGGCGTTCCAAATCCGATCGCATCGAGAGCTGCCTCGACGGCGCCTTTTGCATCGTAAAAATCAAGATCACGATCCGTCATCGCTCGCTTTGCCCGAACCGAACCTCCCGTGACGACAAGGCTCAGTAATTCAAGTTCTGCCGGGAGCCCGTCTTCAGTCTCTCGTGCAGCAAAACACTTGCCCACCTCAAACAGTCGCAGGTCGCGACGCTGATGATTCATGTTCAAACGCACCGCGTCTAGCAATCCGGGAAGCAAAGTCGGACGCATGCGGACAGCACCTTCTATCACCGAATCTCTCAGTTTTACGAGCTCTTCCTCCGACCGATCGTCGAGCATTCCGGGGACGGTCTCGAACCTGCCGTCGTGCCGCGTATCGATGAAGCTATACGACACGGCTTCGTTAAAGCCCAGGTCGACGAGGACCCGTCTGAGCCGTTTCTTCCGCGACTCATTCTGCTGGTACTCACCTGCTCCGTACGCCGGCGGAAGTTCATCGGCGATGTTCTCGTACCCGACATGCCGCGCGACTTCCTCGACGAGGTCTTCTTCGATCACGATGTCGTGTCGCCATGATGGTGAGATGAAGGTGGCCGGATCATTTTCCTCGTGATCGATCCCGACCGAGCTGAGGATCTCGATGGAACGATCTGCCGAAACCTTCAACCCGGAAAGCCGTTCAACGGCGAAAGCAATGTTCTGCGATCGGACCTTCTTACGCTCTGCCTGTGTCGGATAAACATCGATGAATGTACCTAGTTCGCCGCCAGCGAGTTCGCATATCAGTTCGGCAGCTCGATTCGATGCGTTGGTGAGATTGTCGATATCGACACCGCGCTCGAACCTTACACTCGCTTCGGTACTGAGTTCAAGTTTCCGGGATGTCTGACGAATGCTTGCGCGGTCAAAATACGCGACCTCGAGCAGTACGGTGGTCGTACTATTCGTGATGCTCGAATCCAAACCACCCATCACTCCACCGACGGCAACGGGCCTTTCTGCATCACATATCGCGAGCATTGTTTCATCAAGTTTACGGTCGACTTCGTCAAGAGTCGTGATCGTTTCGCCGGCCTTCGCTCGACGCACAACGAGCCGGTTGCCGGCGAGTTTCTCGTAGTCGAACGAGTGCATCGGCTGGCCGAGCTCATGCATTACGTAGTTGGTGATATCGGCGACGTTGCTAATGCTGCGTTCGCCGATCGCCTCCAAGCGTTTCACAAGCCATTCCGGCGACGAGCCGACATTAACGTTCTTGATGAGCCGGGCGGTGAAGCGATGGCAGAGATCAGCATCCTGGATCGCGACGACGTCGTAAGCGAGAACAGCCGGCAGTGGGATCTCCGGCTCTGACTCACCTATTCCGTCGCTTGTCTTGAGATCGCTCCTGGTGATTGCGGCGATCTCGCGGGCAATTCCGAGATGGGACAGACAGTCCGGCCGGTTCGATGTCAGGTCGATGTCGAGCACGAAGTCATCCGCATGCGGGTGAGTTCCCTCGACCGCGAACCCGACGCGGGTCAATTGAACGGCCAGATCGTCGACCGACAGATCGATATCGATCAAATCTTTTAGCCAGTTGTAGCTGATGTTCATAAAAAGGCTAGTTTGTC
>JACDAP010000136.1 GCA_013695395.1 Solirubrobacterales bacterium | reverse complement strand
CTCGACGGCCACCCCAGCGCGGATGAGGCCGGCGGGGTCCTCCGGCTCGGCACCGGCCGCGACCAGGACGAGCAGCGGCCGCAGGCGCTTGCCGCCTGCGGCGATCGTGGCGCCGGCGTGGGTCGTGAGCGGCTCGCCGTGGCCCGCACCGATCTCGGCGAGCCGGGCCTCCACCGCGGCCAGCAGCCCGGGGACCCACGGACCCGCGGCAGCCACGATCGGCGCCGCCTCGGGCGCGGCGGTCAGCCCGGGCCTCCGGCGGGGGCGGGCTTCTCGCCGACGTGGATCGCGATGATCCCGCCGGCGGTCACCAGGTACCGGACGTGCTCGAGCCCGGCTCCCGCGAGCTTCGCCGCGAGGTCGTGCGGGCCGGGGAAGCGCTTGACGGACGCGGGCAGATACGTGTAGGCCTCGTCGAAGCGGCCGAGCAGCGGGACGAGCTTGTCGAACCACGCCTCGTAGAACGTGGAGAGCGGCGGCTTCTGCGGCGTGGTGATCTCGAGCACGACGACCCGTCCGCCGGGCTTGACCACGCGGGTCATCTCGCGGAGGCCCTGATCGAGATCGGAGAAGTTCCGCGCGCCGAAGCCGACGGTGGCGGCGTCGAAGCGGTCGGTCTCGTAACCGAGCTCGAGGGCGTTGCCCCATTCGAACGGGATCGGGATCGGGGTCTGCTTGCGACGTGCGCCCGCGAGCATCTCCTCGGAGAAGTCCGAGCCGATGACCTCCCCGGTCGGGCCGACCCGGCGCGCGGCCTCGATGGCGAGATCGCCGGTCCCGGTGGCGACGTCGAGCACCTTGCTGCCCGGCCCCACGGCGGCCAGGTCCATCGCGCGTTCACGCCACCGGTGGTGCAGCCCCGCCGTCATGACGGAGTTCATGACGTCATAGACCTTGGCGATCCGGTCGAACATCGCCCGGACCTGCGGCTCCTCCAGCGTGCCGGATGCCGCCGCGTGGCTGCTGGGACCGCGCTCGGCGGCCCCGGCGATCGGTGTCATTCGCCCTTGAGCTGGGAGAGGTACATCACCATGGCGTCGAACTTCTCCGGTTCCTCCTCCTGAAGGTTCTGGAACGAGGGCATGGGGGCGGTCGGGTTGATCAGGGTCCGCGCGATCGCCTGCTCGGGAAGCCGCGCGGCGATATCGGTCAGATCGGGGCCCGGCCCGTCGTTGCCGTTCTCACCGAACTTGTGGCACGCGGCACAGCCGGACTGCGTGACGACCTGCTTGCCCGCCTCGAACTGCTCGAGCTTCTCACCGCCCTGGGCGACGAGTGCCGGCGGCGTCTCCATGTCGATCTGCGTCGGCGGACCCGCGTGCGCCCCCAGGTACGTGAGGTACCCCATCGCGCAGATCGTGAAGATGCCGGCGGTGGTGGCGATCGGACGGCGCTCGGGGCGACGCTCCGGGCTGCGGTCGTAGAACGGCAGCAGGAACAGCAGGATCATGCAGATCGTCGGCACGCCGATGGTGGCGAGCTGGACGAGCTCCGCGGGCTTGATGACCTTCAGCAGCTCGAAGAGGAAGAAGAAGTACCACTCCGGGCGGGGCGTGTAGGTCGTCGTCGTCGGATCGGCCTTCGGGCCGAGCTCAGCACCAAGGAACAGCGACATGAGGATGATCGAGAGCATGACCACGGCGGCCATCGCTCCGTCCTTGGCCACCGCGTACGGGAAGAACGGCTTGCCCTCCTGCTTCATCAGGGCGTACTCGCGGAGGTAGGACTCCTTCTCCTGCTTGTTCACGCCTTCTCCTCCTTCTTGACCGGGTCGCTCGGCTTGAGCCAGGGCGGTGCGGTCGTCCCGAGCTTGGCGACGAGGTACAGGTGCGCGCCGATCAGGGCGGCCATGATCCCCGGGATCAGCAGCATGTGGATCGCGTAGAAGCGCGAGAGCGTGGTGGCACCGAACTCAGGGCCCGCCCGCAGGAAGTCCGAGAGGTAGGGACCGACGAGCGGGCCCGTGCCGTTGATGTTCACGCCGACGATCGTCGCCCAGTAGGAGCGCTGATCGAAGGGCAGCAGGTAGCCGGTGAAGGACATCGCCATGGTGAGGATCAAGAGCGCGACGCCGATGCCCCAGTTCAGCTCGCGCGGGTACTTGTACGCACCGAAGAAGAACGTCCTGGCCATGTGCAGGAAGATCAGGATCACCATCACCGACGAGCCCCACTTGTGCATTCCGTGGACGAACTCGCCGAGGAAGACCTCGTTGTTGATGTAGCGGATCGACTCGTAGGCTCCACCCGCGGCATCCGGCCGGTAGTACATCGCCAGGAAGACGCCGGTCACGGCCTGCGAGAGGAACGCGAACATGGTCGAGGAGCCCAGCGTGTAGAACCAGTTGGTGCCGCGCGGGACCTTGCGGAACATCATCCAGCGCGCGGCGCCCGAGAGCGAGGTGCGCTCGTCGACCCAGTCGACGGCGGAGATGCCCGCCTCGGTGGCGGTCTCCACCGGCGTCTGCCTGGGAGCACCCGGCCGCTTCGGCAGCGGCTTGGGCAGCGGGATCGGAGGAGCGGGGAGCTTGAGCTTCGGCATCAGTCAGGTCGCCTGAAGTGTGTTGATGGATAGCGGGTGCACGGATTCATCAACGCACTCCTTAGGTGTTCGGGAGCTTCCGGATGGACGGTCGAGACGGATAGAGGTACTGACCGATCCCGTCGAGCGGCGCACCGGGATCGCGCGGCGAGAAGCGCTCGATCTCGCTGTTGACGGAGAAGCGCCGGCCGACCTCGACCCGGCCGCCGGAGGTCACGCGGGTGTAGAAGCGATCGAGCGGCCGCACGGGCGGCCCGCCGTCGACCTCGCCGCGGAAGTTGTAGACGCCGCCGTGACACGGGCAGATGAAGCGGCCCGCCGCGGGGACGAAGCGGATCGGGCAGCCGAGGTGCATGCACCGCGTGGAGAGCGCGATGAAGTCGTTGTACTGATCCTTCGGCTCGACATCGACCTGCGGGTCGTACTTGCGCATGTAGACGGTGGACTTCCCCGCCTCGCCGACGCCTGAGGCGATCGTGATCGTCTTCGGGACGTAGGTCTCCGTATCGAACTCGTCGGTCGACCCGACGTCCTGCCAGGGCTGGTCCTGCTCCTCGAAGATCGGACCCATGGCGAAGGCGAGGGAGGGAAGCACGAAGGCCATCGCGGCCACGCCGCCGGCGGTGTGGGCGCTGGCGGTCATGAAGCGGCGCCGGGAGACCGTCTCGCCCTCGAAGGCGCCGGGGATCCGCCGGTCGGTCGTGTACTTGCTCTTGGTCTGGTGACGATCAGGCACGAACTGGCTCCTACGAGGGGGACGCGGCTCCGGTGAGGCACGGAACCTTAGCGTCGGATGAACGATAGAGGCGGCATGCACCCAGGCCGCCGATCGCGGGCTTCACGGCGCCACATCACAGGAAAGCTGGCGCGCGACGGCTCGCAGGGCGGCCTCGGCACCGGGATCGCCCCGCCGTGCAGCCGCTTTGGCGTCCGCGTGGCCTGGTAGCGGACCCGCGCCGACGGCCTCGGAACCTGCCGCCCAGACGGCGTCGGCCAGGCTCGGCTGCGCACGGGCATGGGCGGCGGCGGCGAGCGTTATGACGTCGGAGAGCTCGGCCACCGAGGCCAGGTCGCCGGCGTCGGCGAGGAGCGCGAGGCCGAGGGCGTAGAGCCGGTCGCCGGCCAGGAGCGCGAGGTCGGCGTCGCTCGTGTCGAGCAGCCGGGAGTCCCCGTAGTGCAGGAGGTAGCCCTCGCGGACGGCCTCGACGACGAGCTCGAGCTCCTCCTCGCGGCCGGCGCCGTGCGGGCCCCGGAGGGCCCGCGCTCCGTGGGTCGCCTGCCCCTGCGGCGCCTCGAGGAGGACGTCCGCGACGAGACCGCCCTCCTCCCGCAGCCGCGCTGCGAGCCGGTCGAGAACCGTCATCCGGCGATGTCGGCGAAGGCGGCCGCCGCGGCCTCGAGCGTCGCGCCGATGTGCTCATCGGTGTGGGCCAGCGACGGGAACCAGGCCTCGAACTGCGCGGCTGGGGGGAAGACCCCGCGGGCCAGCAGCGCGCGGCACCAGGCGCCGTAGGCCTCCGTGTCACAGGCCCGGGCCCCCGCGTAGTCGGTGACGGGCTCGGCGGAAAAGAAGGTGGTGAAGAGGCCCGGGACGCTCACGACCTGGACCGGGACGCCGGCAGCGGCCGCGGCGGCGCGCATCCCGTCGGCGAGCGCCTCCGTCGTGGCGGCGAGCCTGCGGTAGGCGTCGTCGTCGAGCATCCGCAGCGTGGCCAGGCCGGCCGCGACCGCGAGGGGGTTCCCGCTCAAGGTCCCCGCCTGGTAGACGTCGCCCGCGGGGGCGACGAGATTCATGAGCGCCTCGGAGCCCCCGTAGGCCGCCGCCGGGAGGCCGCCCCCGATCACCTTGCCCATGGCCGTGAGGTCCGGGATGACGCCCGAGCGCTCCTGTGCGCCGCCCGGGGCGACGCGAAACCCGGTGATGACCTCGTCGAAGACGAGCAGGGCGCCGTTCTCGGTGGCGAGCTCCCGGAGCAGCTCGAGGAAGCCCGACGCCGGCGGGACCAGGCCCATGTTGGCCGGGTACGGCTCGGCCAGGAGCGCGGCGAACTCGTGCTGCTCGCAGGCGACGCGGAGGGCGTGGGGATCGTTCCACGGCACGACGATCGTGTTGGCGGTGGCGGCGGCGGGGACGCCGGGGGAGGCGGGCAGGCCCGCTGTCGCGAGGCCGGAGCCGGCGTCGGCGAGCAGGCCGTCGAGATGGCCGTGGTAAGCGCCCGCGAACTTCAGGAGCTTCTCCCGGCCGGTGGCGGCCCGGGCCAGCCGCACGACGCTCATCGCCGCCTCGGTCCCGCTCGACGTCATCCGCAGCATGTCGACGGACGGGACACGGCGGGCGACCTCCTCGGCGAGCAGCACCTCGGCCTCGGTGGGTGCCCCGAAGCTCGTCCCGTGAGCGGCCGCCGCAGCAACGGCCTCCAGGATCTCCGGGTGGGCGTGCCCGTGGATCAGCGGGCCCCACGAGCAGACGTAGTCGACGTAGCGGTTGCCGTCGACGTCGATCAGCTCGGCGCCCTGGGCGCGCTGGACGAAGACCGGGTCGCGGCCGATCGCCTTCATCGCCCGGACGGGCGAGTTCACGCCACCGGGCAGCCGGTGGACGGCCCGGGCGAAGAGCTCGGCCGACCGCGTGTCCTTGAGCGAGACAGGCACGGCGACTAGACGGCGCCGTGCTCGCGTTCCCAGTTCACGAAGTCGTCCGTGAAGTACAGCAGCCGGATCTTCTTGAACTCGGTGGAGGAGTAGAGCGTGGCGCGTTCGGTGATCCCGGTCTGCTCGGCGATCGCGTCGAGGATCCCGTCGCACTCCTCCTTCGATCGGCCGTGGGCCATCGTGAAGACCGAGTACGGCCAGTCCTTGTAGGTCGGCCGCTCGTAGCAGTGGGAGATGCCGCGATAGGCGGCCATGCGGGGGCCGAGCTCGGCGATCTTCTCCTCGGGGACCTTCCAGACGCCCATGCCGTTGGCGGAGAAGCCGGCGCGACGGTGGAAGAGGATCGCGGCGACGCGGCGCAGCAGCCCGCGCTCCTTCATGCCGCGGAGGTGCTCGACCAGGGCCTCCTCGGTGATGCCGAGCTTCGCGGCGGGCTCACGGTAGGGCGCGCTCTCGACGGGCAGGTCGCCCTGGGTGGCGAGCACGACGTCACGGTCCCACTGGTCGTAGACCTGCTTCTCGAGCTCGACCGGCTCCTCGACGGTCGCCATCGCGGCGAGGTCCTGGGAGCTGCCGCTCATCTTCAGGTCCATGCGGATCTTGAAGAGCTTGAGCGTGGGGAGCTGGCGGATCGACTCCGCGCCCGTCAGCTCTTGGAGCAGGTCGAGCGTCCCCTGAAGGCCGAGCTTCGACTGCTCCTCGACGGCGAGCGTGAACCACATGTTGAACTCGTGGTTGCGCAGGTAGTTGTGCGAGACGCCCGGGTGCGAGTTGATGACCTTGGCGGCGCGCCAAGGGTTCTCGGGGTCGACCTTCGCGGCGACGAGCATCGAGCCGTACCCGAAGGCGCGCGTGTCGTAGATCGGGGTGACCTGGCGGATGATGCGGTCCTTCAGCAAGCGCCTCACGTCCGCGAGCACCTCCTCCTCGGGGGCACCGAGCGCCTTCGCCACGGCCGCGTAGGGGCGCGGCTCGATCGGGAACGACCCCTGCATGAGGTCGAGCAGCTGCTTGTCCCGGTCGGAGAGCGCGACTGCCGCGCCGTCCTTGCGGGCGCGGACCTTGTCGGCCCCCTCGGTGGTGCCGTCCTGCGACTTCACTGTGTCGGTGCTAGCCATCGGGCAGCGTCCTTCGCGTGGTAGGTGATGACGATGTCGGCTCCGGCGCGACGGATCGAGGTGAGCGTCTCGAGGACGACCCCTCGCTCGTCGATGTGACCCGCGGCCGCGGCGGCCTTGACCATCGCGTACTCGCCGCTCACGTTATACGCGGCCAGGGGCATCCCGGACCGCTGCTTGATGCGCCAGAGCACGTCGAGGTACGGGAGCGCCGGCTTGACCATGAGAATGTCAGCGCCTTCCTCGACATCCAGCGCGGCCTCGCGGAGCGCCTCGTCGCCGTTGGCCGGATCCATCTGGTAGCCGCGCCGGTCGCCGTGCGCGGGGGTGGAATCGACCGCCTCACGGAACGGCCCGTAGAAGGCGGAGGCGAACTTCGCGGAGTAGGCCATGACCGGCGTATCCGTGAAGCCCTCCCGGTCGAGCGCCTCGCGAATCGCGCCGACCCGCCCGTCCATCATGTCGCTGGGGGCGATGATGTCCGCGCCCGCACGAGCCTGGGCGACCGCGGTGCGGGCGAGCAGCTCGAGGGACGAGTCGTTGTCGACTGCGCCCGCGGCCGTGAGCAGGCCGCAGTGCCCGTGGTCGGTGTACTCGCAGAGGCAGAGGTCGGCGATCACGATCAGCTCGGGATGCGCCGCCTTCAGCGCCCGGATGGCCTGCTGAACGATCCCGTCCTCGGCCCAGGCCCCGGAGCCCTCGGGGTCCTTGCTGGCCGGGAGCCCGAAGAGGAGCACCGCGGGCACGCCGAGGTCGAGGCACTCCCCCGCCTCGGCGACGAGCGCGTCGACGTCGAGCCGCTCGACGCCGGGCATCGCGCCGATCGCCAGGCGCCCCGGCTCGGCGTGGACGAAGTACGGCATGACCAGGTCCCCCGCGGAGAGCTGCGTCTCGCGCACGAGGCCGCGCAGAGCGGGCGTGGCCCGCAGGCGGCGCAAGCGGGTAGCGGGGAAGGCCATGGGTCCAGCGTAGAGCGGCCAGGGACAGGAAGCGGGTTACCGCCGGGGCTACCCCCGCCCGTACCAGTCCTCCCGCGTGAGGGCGAAGATGTCGTGGTCCTCCCAGACCCCCGCGATCTTCAGGTAGCGCAGCGCCGTCCCCTCGTGGCGGAAGCCGGCCTTCTCCACCACCCGGCGGGAGCGGGCGTTGCGCGGCATGATCGCGGGCTGGACCCGGTGCAGGCCGGCGTGCTCGAAGGCGAACCCGCAGATCGCGTCGACGGCACCGGTCGCGTGGCCCCGCCCGTTCGCGGCGAGGTCGACCCAGTAGCCGAGCGTCGCGTTCTGCCACGGGCCACGGACCACGTTGGAGAGCGCGATGCGGCCGATCAGCCGCTCGTCGGTCCGGTCGACGATCGCGAACGCGTAGCCGGCCCCCGCCGCCCAGGCCTCGGTGTCGAGCGCGATCTCTCGGGACTGGCCCGCCCGGGTGAAGAACGCGTCGGAGCGATCGGCCTCGTAGGAGGCCATGAACTCGCGGTTGGAGAGCCGCAGGGCGAGCAGCGCGGCGACGTCGGAGCGCGCGAACGGGCGTATCGCGGTCCCGCCGCGCTCGATCCGCAGGCGGGGGACCGACGGGCTCATCGGGCGCCGAAGCGGCGCAGCGCCAGGCGGGCCAGCACGAGGTATGCGGCGGTGAGCGCCGCGAGGTGGAGCAGCGGGAGCCCCAGGCTCCCGGCGTCATTCAGTCCCGCGTCGAGCGCGGTGAGCGTCGGCTTGAACGGAAACGCAGCCGAGACGCCGCGCACCGCGTCGTAAGCGACGTCGCCCAGGGTCCCGCTCGGGATCAGGGCGAGCGCGGCGATCGGCAGCGAGAGCAGGAAGCTCAGCAGCGAGGCGGCCCGCACGTCCCGGGTCAGCGCTCCGACGGCCACGCCGAGCGCGGAGAACCCGGCGGCCCCGAGCACGAGCGCAGGCAGCCAGAGGGGCGCGCGGGAGAGTGAGACCGGTTGGAAGACCGCGAGCAGCCCGAGCAGTGCCGCGCTCACCAGGAACGCGCAGAGCGCACCGAGCAGCATCTTCTCCACGAGGAGGCTCGTCGGGCGCACGAGCCCGCGGACCAGGCGGCCGAACGCGTACTCCTCACGTTCGAGGGCGAGCATCCCGGCCCCGAGCAGCACGGCGACGAACATCAGCGCGATCGTCACCGCGGCGGCCACGGCGAAGCCCTCAAGGGTGCCGCTGCCGCCCTCCACCTCGTTCGTGTTCACCTTGATCGGCGCGGCGATCGCGCCCAGCACCGGGCCCGCGAAGTCAAGGCTCTGGATCGCCACCTCGGCGAACGCGATGACGTTCTGGACCGCAGCCCGCTGGGGATCGTCCTGAGCCAGTCCGTCGCGAACACCCTCCAGGGCGAGGTTGGCCCGCTTGAGCCCGAGCACGTCGATCGTGCCGGTCGGCAGCGGGAACGGCCCGCCGTCCAGCAGGACCTCGAGCGCGTTCGCGGCGACCTTCGTCACCTCGCCGGAGAGCGCAAGGTTCGCCTCGGCCAGCCGTGCCTCGACGGTCTGCTCGACGTAGCGGCGCTTCAAGGGGTTGTCCGCGTTGTAGTAGACCTCGAGCGTGGGTGGCTCGGCGATCCCGGGGAGCTCCGTGGCGTTCTGCAGCTGCTGGGTGATGTCGCTCGGGACCACGAGGGCACCGAGCGCCTCGCCATCCTTCACCGCCTGGATCGCGGCCTCGCGGGAGTCGACGCGGATCGGATCGATGTCCTCGAAGAGTTCCTCCGCGTAGCGGGAGGCGTCGACCTCCCGCCCGCCGAGGTCGAACGCGTTGTCCTGCTTGGCCACCCCGTTGTAGAAGGCGACCTTCGGCTTGGAGGGCGGCGCGGAGATCCCGTAGCCGACCGGCAGCCCGATCACGACCGCGTAGGCGACCAGCAGCGCGAGCAGCAGCGGCGAGCGGCGCAGGATCTGCAGGTCCTTGAGCAGGAGCCATCGCACGTCAATGCCCCCGGTTCCGCAGGAACGCGACGAAAGCCGCCTCGAAGTCACGCTGCGGCGAGCCGACGGCCTCCTCGAGCGCCCGGGCGGAACCCTCGAAGAGCAGCTCCCCGTCGGCGAGGACGAGCACCCGGTCGGCGTAGCGCTCGGCCTCTCCCACGTCGTGGGTGGAGAAGACGACGGTGGTCTGCTCCTCGCGCGCGAGGCGGGAGATGAGCTCCCAGAGCCGCGCGCGCTGCCGCGGATCCAGGGAGGAGCTCGGCTCGTCGAGCAGGAGCACCGGCGGACCCGCGAGCAGGCCGATCGCGATGTTCACGCGCTGCTGGTTGCCGCCGGAGAGCTTGCCGAGCTCGTCCCCCTCGCGCTCGGCCAGGCCGGTCAGCTCGAGCATCCGCTCGACGACCGCCTCGCGATCGGCCACCCGCTCGAGCCGGGCGAAGAGCCGCAGGTTCTCCCCGACCGAGAGCTTGCGATACACCGCGGGCTGCTGGGGCACCCAGCCGACCTCCTTGCGGCCCACGCTGACCGTGCCCGAGCTCGGCTCCTGGATACCCGCGAGGATCGAGAGCAGCGTCGTCTTGCCCGCACCGTTGGGACCGATCAGCGCGACGACCTCCCCGCGGTCGGCCGCGAAGCTCACGGCCTTGAGGGCGGCGCGGGACCCGTAGGACTTGGAGACGGCCTCTGCCCGCAAGACCCGAAGGCTGCCACAGTGGGCCGATGGCTGACGCGCCCGCCCGGATCCTCTTCGTCGGCGACGTCGTCGGGAGCCTCGGCCGCAAGACTCTGCTCGGCCTCCTCCCCCGGCTCCGCGAGGAGCACGCACCGACCTTCGTGGTGGCCAACGGGGAGAACGCGGCCGCCGGTCTCGGGATCACCCCGAAGATCGCCGACGAGCTCTTCGCGGCCGGCGTCGACGTCATCACGCTCGGCAACCACACCTACCACCGCAAGGAGATCGGGCCCTACCTGGACACCCACGAGCACATCCTGCGGCCGGCCAACTACCTCGCCGCCCAGCCCGGCCACGGCCACACGGTGGTCGAACGCGACGGCGTGCGGCTCGGCGTGATCAACCTGAGCGGCAACGTCTTCCTCCAGGCCGGGCGCCCGGCCTTCCCGACCGCCGACACCGTCGTCGGCCAGCTCGAGGGCAAGGTCGACCACATCCTCGTCGACATGCACGCCGAGGCCACAAGCGAGAAGGTCGGCCTCGGCTGGCACCTCGACGGCGACGTCACCGCCGTCGTCGGGACCCACACCCACGTGCCGACCAACGACGCGCGCGTGCTCCCACGCGGCACCGCCTACATCACCGACGTCGGGATGACCGGCCCGCGCGGCGGGGTCATCGGAGTCAAGAAGGAGCAGGCGATCCAGACGATGCGCACCCACATGCGCACCGCGTTCGAGACGAGCGAGGACGATCCTTGGCTCATGGGGGTGCTCATCACCTGCGCCCCGCGGCGCAATCAGGCCAGCGCGATCGAGCCGCTGCTCCTGCCCTGGGACGGCGTGCCCACCACGTCCTGAGGGAGCGCCGGGCCGCGCGGTGCGGGCTCCGCGTACCTCGCGAAGAGCGCGACCGCCAGCAGCGGGAAGAACCACACGATGTAGAGGTAGAACCAGAGGGTCACGCCGACCTGGAGGGCGATCACGATCGCCGCGGCGCAGCCGGCCAGGCCGACGACGTCACGCCGTCGCGGGACCACCGCGAGCACGAGCGCGAGCAGCACGCTCAACCCCTGCCAGACCGACTGAGCCACGGGGAGGTCGTAGAGCCCCCAGAGGCTGAACGGGGAGCCACGGGAGGCCTGGAAGCCGAGTGTGCGGTCGTAGACGGTCGAGAACGATTCGCCCTGGGCGATCACGGGCGCCAGCGCGACCAGGGCGACCAGGGCGAACGCGACGCTGAAGGCGATCACGCCGCGCAGCCGCGTCCGTGCGTATCCGTGGGTGGCGAAGAGCGGGGCGAGCGCGAGCGTCGCGAACTTCGTCAGCCCACCGAGCGCCACCGCGGCCCCGCGCCGCTTCGGCCCCGACGCCACCAACAGCGCGAGGACGACGAAGACGGCGACGAGCGCGTCGTTCGAGTTCGACATGAGCGCGTAGAGCGAGAACGGGAAGGCCACCCATAGGTAGGCCAGGACGATCCCGAGCGTCGGCCCCCGCATCCGCCGGCCGAGCAGGAAGAGCAGCCCGCAGGCGAGCAGGTCGAAGGCGATCGCCGCGGCGTGGGCGGCGGGCAGGTCGCCGTCCCAGGTGCCGCTCCAGCCGAACGCCTGCACGAACGGGAGGTAGGCGCCGTAGTTGACCGGGCCGTAGGTGTCGCCGTGCTCGTTGTCGCTCGGGAAGGTGCCGTAGATCGGCTCGGCACTCGCGAGCTTGTCCGCGCCGATCACCCCCGCGTAGCCGACGTCGATGACGTTCGAGCTCGTCACGTTCAGCCCGACCCGGAAACCGAGGAGGAAGAGCACGCCGACGAGCAGGACGAACGGCGGGACGAGCAGCTTGAGCGGCTCCCGGGGCGCCTCGGCGCGCCGCAGACCCAGCCACAGTGCCCGCACGAGCAGGTAGGCGAGCAGCGGGTAGACGAGCGGGACGGAGGTGTCGACCTGCGCGTCGTTGAAGTAGGCGACCGAGATCCCGAAGGCGGCGAGCACCGCGAGGTCGAAGCGCACGCCACGGACGCGCACGAAGGGCAGCAGGAACAGCACCGTCAGCGGAATCCACACCCACGGCGAGTTCACCTTCTTCCCGAACGCCCCGGCGTAGCCCCGCGCCATCGTCCAGGCGACCTTGTAGCCCGTGTAGGCCTCGGTCACCTTCCGCGTGCCGTCGGAGAGGTAGAGCTGGGCGACCTCCTTCGGCGGCTTGTCACGGGAGAAGTAGGAGACCTGCCAGCGTCCCGGCCCCTTGGTGTAGGCACCCGGGTAGGCCCCCTTCACCTCCCGGACGACCTCCCTCGCCGTCGGATCCTTCGCGGCGATGTCCAGCACCTGCCGTCCGGTGAGCGCGTAGCCGGCCTGCGGCGCGTCGAGGTCGGTGACCGGAACCACCTTGTTCGGATCGGCCTTGGTCGTTCCGGTGGCGCCCGTGGCCGGGGGCGCGGCGGCGCTCCCGGCGGACTGGGCGGCCGCGCTGCCGGTCCCGAGCAGCAGCACGAGGATCAGCGCGAGGCCGACCGGCGCCCGCGCCCGGCGGGCGCTCACCGCGAGAAGCTCCACAGCTTGTTGCCGAGGAAGTTCAGCGGGGTGGCGGCAGAGACCGCGACGGCCTGGGCCACGACCTTCGCTGCCTCCGCGTAGACCACCATCACCTCGAGGATCCCGAGCGCGATCACCTGGGCGCCGAGCGAGACCACGAAGAAGCGGGCCGCCTGGAAGCCCGCGTGCCCGCCCGCCGCGTCGTGCCGGAACGTCCAGGCCCGGTTGATCGCGAAGTTGTTGCTGACGGCGACCAGATAGGCGCCGACCGCGGCCAGCCGGTAGTCCATCTCGGCCGGGTGGACGAGCAGCCAGAAGACGGTGAGGTTGACGACGAACCCGGTGCCGCCGACGACGCCGAAGCGGACGAGCTGGAACCAGTTGTCCCCCACCCGCATCCCGGCGCGGATCCGTCGATGGGTGGACGCACGGGCGCTGCGGGGCTCGCCCACGGCGGCGTCCTCGGGCATGGTCCGCGTCACGGTACGGCCCCGCGCGCACCGGCGAGCAGATGGGCGACGGCCATCGGCGCGACGTCCCGGATCGACCACTGCCCGTCGCGCGCACGCTCGGCCGGGGCCTCCAGACCGCTGAAGAGCAGGGCCCCGAGCGAGTCGCTGGCGTGGAGGCTGCCGTGCGAGCCACCCCCGATGTGGTCGACCCCGCCCCAGTCCGGAAACTCCCAGCCGGGTGCCGCGCTGAGGATCACGTCGCCGGAGGTCCGGCAGGTCACGGCCGCCCAGACCCGGGCGAGCGCATCGGGGTAGTCCGGGCTCGTGAACCGATCGCCTTCCAGCGCGGCGTCCAGCACCTCCCGGTCGCCGTGGACGCGCCAGCGCCCCCCGCGCGGATCCTCGACGCT
>JACDAP010000220.1 GCA_013695395.1 Solirubrobacterales bacterium | reverse complement strand
GTGGCGAGCGCTTCGCCGCCCACGCGTGGCTCGAGCAGGACGGGATGGCGCTGCTTCCTACCGGCGGCGACACCTTCGGACAGCTCGTCGAGCTCTGAGGATGGACCCCGCGTCGGCCTACGCGCTCGTCGGCCGGCTCGGCCCCGACGGCCCGCCACTCACCGCCGGTGCGGCCGGGCGCCGGTGGGAGAGCGGCCCGCTGAGCGTCGTCGCCGGCTCGGGTGGATCCGGCGGCACCGAGCGGACGGTCTGCGCCCTGGAGGGTCGCATCAGCAATCTGGCGGCCCTAGCCGCCGCGCTCGAGCTGCCCGGCACCGACGCCGAGCGGGTACTGGCCACCGGCTACGAACGCTGGGGCGAGGCGCTCGTGGCCCGCTGCCGCGGCGAGTTCTCGCTGGTGCTGTGGGACCGCTCACGGGCGACCGGTCTGGCCGCCCGTGACCCGCTGGGCCACCGGGCGGTCTTCCTGTGCGCGCGAGGTCCTGGCCTGCTCTTCGCCTCCGAGGTCCGTGGGCTCCTGGCGGCACTCGCCACCCGTCCCGGCCCCGACCGGGTCGCCGTCGCGCACTGGGTGCATGGCACCGGCGTGCCGGAGGGCCGGACGTTGCTGACCGGCGTCCGGCGCCTGGCCCCGGGGCACCTGGTCCGCCTCGGCGCCGATGGCTGGAGCGAGCGCCGCTACTGGTGGCCGCGGCGTGCTGTCGGCATCATCACCGTGCCGGCCGAGGCGGAGGCCACGCTGCGCGAGGGCTTGCGGGCCGCGGTGACCCGCGCCATGCAGCCCGGGCCGTTGGGCGTCCTGCTCAGCGGCGGCCTGGACTCCGGAGTGGTGGCCGCGTTCGCCGCCTCGGCCGCCCGTGAGACGGGTGCCGCCGCCCCACACTGCTACTCGGGCACGTTCCCCGCTCTCGCGGAGGCTGACGAGTCCGCACGGATCGCTGCGGTCCGCGACCACCTCGGTCTCGACGGCACCGAGGCGCGGTTCGTCGGCGGCAGCGCGCTCGCCCCGGCGCTCGCCTTCCTCGCCGCCTACGACCTGCCTCCCCTGAGCCCCAATGCCCTGATCTGGCGTCCACTGGTGCGCCACGCCGCCGGCGACGGGACGGCGGTGCTGCTCGACGGCGAGGGGGGCGACGAGCTCTTCGGCTGTGCTCCCTACCTGCTCGCGGACCGCCTCCGCGCCGGCCGTCCAGACCGCGCGCTGGCCCTCGCCCGGCAGCTGCCCGGGATGGGCGGTGCTCCGCGGGTGCGCTGGCTCTCCCGCGCGCTGCTGCGCTTCGGCGTCCGCGGCGCGCTGCCCGGCAACCTGCACCGTCGCCTGCGAGCACTGCGTGGCGCCGACGGTCAGCCCGCCCATCCCTGGCTGCTCGGGGACCTCGCGGCCCTCCACGCTGAACACGATCCATGGGCCTTCAAGGATCGTCCGGGGCCGCGCTGGCGGGCCGGGCTCCTGAACGTCGTCCTCGACGGAGCCGAGGCGATCGGAGCCCACGACCAGTTCCGGCGCGAGGCGGCTCTCGGCGGGCTGGAGTTCCGCCACCCGCTGCGCGACCCCGAGCTACTGGACGTCGTCCTCGCCCTGGATCCGTCCGCGGCCTTCGACTCCCGGCTCGACCGGCCGCTCGTCCGCCGGGCCGTCCGGGGCCTCGTGCCCGACGTGGTACGCCTCAACACGGCCAAGCCGCACTTCAACGCGCCGTTCACCACGGCGCTCGGCGGTCCCGACGCCGCGGCCGTCGCACACCTGCTCGACCCGGCGACCGCGCTCGCGGGCGAGTTCGTGGACGTGGAGGCCGTGCGGCGCGCGCTCGACGCTCCGGGCCCGCGCGCGCTCGACCTGTGGCGCGTGCTGATGCTGGAGTGCTGGCTGCGCCGGCAGGCCGACCCGGCGGCGTTCGAGGCGTGGGGAGAGCGAGCGCGCGTGTCGAGCGGCGCCGCGCCACCTTTGCAGCTGGCCACCCGCATCGACACTCACTATTCTTGACAGCTCAAGCGGTGAGCCATATCTTGGACGAATGACCTACGAAACCCCCTCGATCGTCGACCTCGGCGCACTCACCCAGATCACCGCTGGCATGGCTGCCGGCCAGTTCACGGACCGTGACATCCCGCAGGGCAGCGCAATCACAGACCTGACCTTCTCGTAGTCCCGCAGGTAACGGGGATCGACTCGGACGTCGATCCCCACCTCGCGCTGGCCCTGCTGCTGGCGCGCAACTACGTCTCGCGCGAGCGCGACCGCGAGACGATCCGCAACCTCACCGAAGTGGTCGACCCCGACCGCCTCGCCACGCTTCTGGCCCATCGGCGGCTGCTCTCGCTGCTCGGATCCCGCATGCGCGACCTCGCACCGGACCCGCTCGCGGCGGCGATCGAAGCGAGCCTCAGCCGTGACCGCGCCGCGGCCCTCGCCCTCGCCCACTGGGCGGGGCAGGCGCAGACCGCGCTGCGCACCGCCGGGCTCCGCGCCGTTGCGCTCAAGGGCCC
>JACDAP010000219.1 GCA_013695395.1 Solirubrobacterales bacterium | reverse complement strand
CGTTCGGTGTGATGAGCGCGGGCCTGAACGCTCGATCGGACGGCAGACCGCACCACCGAGATCTCGGAGGTCCCAGGCTGGGGACCGACGAAGCCTTCGGCGGCGATCACCCCGTCGCGCACGAACCGTGGCGATTGATCGCGTCATCCGAAGCCATGCGGTGATCCTCTCCTACAGATTCCCGAAAGTCGATGCAGATGGATCGGTTACCCCGGCCGCCCCCGCGAACCGGCACAGCATGTTCACCAGCCGCATGTCCTCCACCGAGCTGCACCTCGCCCCCAGCAGTCGCGGCGAGCAGACGACGACCGCAAGGCACTGAGCGCGGGAGACCGCGACGTTGAGGCGGTTGCGGCTGAACAGGAAGCTCATGCCGCGGGAGACGTCGTCGCCGCTGGAGCTCGCCATCGAGAAGAAGACGACCGGGGCCTCCTGGCCCTGGAACTTGTCGACGGTCCCCACGCGGGCGCCGTCGGGGAGCGTCGCTCGCAGGCAGCGGACCTGGGCGTTGTAGGGCGCGACGATCAGGATGTCGTCGAGGGTGAGCGGCTTCTCGACGCCGTCGCGGTCGACGTGCCGGCCGTCGGTCAGCAGAAGCTCCACCTCGGCGGCGATCGCGTCCGCCTCCTCGGTCGAGCTGCCGCGGTTGTCGGCGTGGTCGACCTCGAGCATCCGCAGGCCGCTGCCGGACAGTCCCGCGGAGGTCACGTGCTGGCCCTCGCATCCGGGCACCGACGTCACCCGTCCCTCGTACATGGTGTCCGAGATGAAGCCGGTGATCGCGGGGTGCATGCGCCAGGAGGTCGGGAGGAAGACGCCGCGGTCGGGCGGCACGGTGTCCGCGTCGCCGAGGAGGTGCTGCAGGACCGAGACGCCGCTGCCGTGAGCGTGGGTGCCCTGGCTGACGTGGGCGAGCTGCTGCGGGTCGCCGAGCAGGACGACGCTCTTGGCCGCCTGGGAGACAGCGATCGCGTCGGCGAGGGAGACCTGGCCGGCCTCGTCGATGAACAGCACGTCGACCGCCTCGTGGTTCTCCTCGCGTGACCAGTACCAGGCGGTGGCGGCGATGAGGTCGAGCTCGCCGTGCTCCTCGGGGTCGGGTCGGCTGTCGGCGCTGATGACGTGGCCGCAGGCGCAGCCGTGCTCCTTGTCGCCGCACTTCTTCCAGCCGACGAACGAGGTGCGGGCCTCGTCGGCCGCCTCCCCGATCGCCTCGACGAGGTTGTTGATCGCCTTGTGCGACGTGGCCATCACGCCGACCTTCATCCCCTGGTCGATGAGGTGGAGCGCCGCCCGTGCGCCGTTGTGGGTCTTGCCGGTACCGGGCGGGCCCCGGATGACCAGGGCGGTGTGGTCGAGGCCGAGCACCTGGGCCTTGAGGCGGTCGAGGTCGAATGGGTCGGCGCTCAGCGGCGGGGTCCCGGGGAGGAACCGCGGGGCGCGCCGGGTGAGCAGGTCGGCGCCCGCGTCCAGGATTCCGCACGGCTTCAAGCCTGCGTCGGCCACACGCTCGGCAAAGCGGAAGAGCGCGGCCTGCTGCTCCGGGGTCCGGTACGGGGTGCCGGGGGCAAGGGCGAGCGGGGGCTCGGTGCCGAACTTCGGACCGCACCGGACGACCACGCGCCGCTCCGCCTCGTCCAGCGTGAGCAGCTTGACGCCGCATTCCGCGAGCGGCTCGTCGATGTCGCCGACGCCGAGCTTGTGTTCCTGCGTGGGGTACGTGAGCGTCCACATGAGCGACCGCTTGTCCTGCTCGCAGGAGAGGACGGTCAGGTCGCCGATGGCGTCCCGGTCCTCGTCGCGCAGCTGGTCGAGCGACTTCAGGCGGCGGTCGAAGAACTCCCACCAGCCGGGCTTCGCCTCCTGGCGGTGGTAGGTGATGAGGTCAGCGGTCACCCGGAGGGCGCGCTGGTGCTCGTCGTCCTCGGTCTCGTCATCGGGCAGGCCCTCGAGCAGCCGGGCGCGCAGGGCCTCCTCGCGGGCGCGGCGTTCGAGCTCGGCCTCGGAGGGTTCGTGTGCCGGCTCGGGCTGCAGCGAGCTGAGCTCGATGCCGAACTCGGCCTCCGCCTGGGGCCGCCGCGCGAGCAGCCACGCGTAGAGCTCGAGGGTGCTCTCGCAGTCCTCGCGGTTGTAGCCGGCCAGCCCGTCGAGGTGCTCCTGCCCGCCGTCGGCCTGGTAGTTCTGCCAGCGCTTCATCGAGCCGAGCGGCACCGCGCGCTCGAAGCCGTGCACGGCCTCCATGGGCTTGAGGCCGTAGCCCTCCACCCCGGCCCGCAGCGCTTGGC
Source organism: Solirubrobacterales bacterium (assembly GCA_013695395.1). Classification (GTDB taxonomy): domain Bacteria; phylum Actinomycetota; class Thermoleophilia; order Solirubrobacterales; family Solirubrobacteraceae; genus Paraconexibacter. The sequence continues at coordinate 241 of JACDAP010000219.1, read as the reverse complement.
GCGTGATGCCGTAGAGGTCGACGAACACCTTGCGTCGCAGCAGTTCGTCGAGCTCGTGCTCGCGGGTACCGTGGCGGGCGACGAGGTTCTTCAGCGCGACCGTCTCGTAGGAGTTGTAGTGGAACACGTGCAGGTCCGAGTGGTGCTCGAGCCGGGCGGTGCTCCAGTCCATCCAGCGCTCGAAGGCGACCTTCTCCTCGGCGCGCGAGAACGCCCACAGCGGCCAGTAGACGGGTCCGTC
>JACDAP010000211.1 GCA_013695395.1 Solirubrobacterales bacterium | reverse complement strand
GAGCAGCACAGGGATGATCGGCGTGCGCAGGAGCGCACCTTCGGCGGTCCGCTCGACCCGGACCGCCCGCGTGCCCGGGCGGGAGGTCACCACCCGCTCGAGCCGTTCGCCGCCGAACAGCAGGCCGACGCCGTCGTCCGCCGCCCAGCCGCCGGGAAGCACATCCGCGGCGACGGCTCCCTCGTAGACCGGCAGGCGGTCTCGATCGTTGTCCGCGTGCACCGAGAGCGACCAGGGCAACAGGCCCAGCCCCTCGACCGGTCGCGGAACACCGGTCGACTTCGTGACCCCGCCGGCGAACCAGCACATCGCTCCGGCGCTCAGGCCCGCGAGCACGATGCCGCGCTCCCACGCCTCACGCAGGATCGCGTCAAGCCCGTACTCGCGCCAGATGGCGAGCATCGAGCGCATCGAGCCGCCACCGACGTAGACGACGTCCTGGCAGAGGACGAGGTCACGCAGCGAGATGCCCCCGGACTCCCCGAGCCGGAAGAGCGACAGCGAGGTCGCCACGCACGGCCGGTCCGCGTAAGTCGCGTTGAACGCGCTCACCTGCTTCTCGGCGTCGCCGGAGGCGGTCGGCAGCAGGAGGATCCGCGGCACGGCCTTGCCCGGCAGGCGGAGGATGAACTCGTCGAGCGCCGGGTTCTCCGGTTCCATCGTGAAGCCTCCGCCGCCCATGGCGAAGATCGTGCGTCTCGGTGCCTCCATGCCCCGAACCTACGCCGCGAGGGCGGGCGCCGCATGGGCCCCGAGGTACCGCGCGGAGAGCGGCGTCTCGACCACCTGCCCGCCGAGCGCCTCGACACGGAAGGCACCGGCTCGCTTCTTGGACGTGACCACGTCGTAGAGCTCGGTGCCGCGGAAGTGGAGCGCACAGCCGTCGTCGGCGCCGAAGCCCGCGGCCATCCCGTCGGCCACGAAGCCGTGGAACTCGGTGCGGCGCTCAGGCTCGGCGTCGTAGTGGACGCAGTTGGAATACGGCAGGAAGCCGAGCCCCTGCACGCGCTCCGGAGCGCCGTGGAAGGCGGTGACCGCCTCGTCGAACCAGCAGAGCGAGCCGGCCGAGCCGCCACACAGGATCACGCCGGCCCGCCAGCACTCCTCGAGGGTCGCTTCCAACCCGTGCGCTTTCCAGGCGCCCAGCAGCGACAGCACGCTGCCGCCGCCGACGTAGACGACGTCCTGCTGGAGCAGGTGCTCGCGCAGGTTGCCCTCGACCGCACCGGCACCGCGGTCGCGCCGGAAGAGCGAGACGTGCGAGCAGTCCGCCGTGGCGGAGAACTTCCGGTAGAAGCGGACGACGTAGTGATCGGCGTCCCCGGAGGCGGTGGGGATGAAGCAGACGCGTGGGCGCTTTCGCCGCGTCAGCCCGAGCACGTGATCGTCGAGCAGCGGGTTCCCGTTCTCCATCGAGAAGCCGCCGCCGCCGAAGGCGATGATCTGCGGGGTGCGAGGCATACGAGCGAGTGTCTTGCCTGCGCGCCCGCGCGGCTTCCTCCCGCGGGCTAAAGGCGCTTGTACCGCCGGTCGAAGGGACAGAATCCCTCAGCGGCTCTTCCAGACCGGCTCGCGCTTCTCCTTGAAGGCGCTCGCGCCCTCGCGCGCGTCCTTTGAGATCAGCACCGGGCCGGCGATCTCGCCCTGCCTGGCCCACATCTCCCCGGTGCTCCAGTCGCCCTGGCGCATGAGGATCTCCTTGGAGGCGACGAGCGCCAGCGGACCGTTCTTCTCGAGTGCGGAGGCGAGCTCGAGCGCAGCGTCGAGCGCGCCGCCGGCCGGGGCGAGCCGGTTGACGAGGCCGAAGGCGTGGAAGCGCTCGGCAGGCATCGGATCGCCGGTGAGCGCCAGCTCCATGACCACGTGGTAGGGCATCCGCTGCGGGAGACGCAGGAGCGCGCCGCCCGCAGCGACGAGGGAGCGCTTGACCTCCGGGATGCCCATGCGGGCCCCCTCGGCCGCGACGATCATGTCGCAGGCCAGGGCGATCTCCATGCCGCCCGCGACGGCGAAGCCTTCGATCGCGGCGATGAGCGGCTTGCGCGCCGCGCGCTGGGCGATGCCCGCGAAGCCGCGGTCATCGATCCACGAGGTCTCACCCTGGACGAACGCGCCGAGGTCCATGCCCGCGCAGAAGGAGCCGCCCGCGCCCTGGAGCACGCCGACGGTCAGCGTGTCGTCGGCGTCGAGCGCGTCAAGCGCGTCCGCGATCCCTTGGGCGGCCGCCTGGTTGATCGCGTTGCGGACCTCCGGGCGGTTGATCGTGATGACGAGCGCGCCGCCGCGGCGCTCGGTGAGGACGGCGGGGGAGTCGGACATGAGCGCGACCCTAACTGAACCCGGTTCACCCCCTTTCTGGCCGCCGGTAGGGTCGACGGCATGAACGAGATCGCACCCGACGTCTTCCACCTCCCACTGATGCCGCGCAACGGCATCAACGCGTACCTCATCGGCGACGTCATCGTCGACGCGGGGCTCGCGAGCTCGGCGAAGAAGATCGTCAAGGCGGTCGCAGGACGATCTGTCCGGGCGCACGCGCTGACCCACGCGCACGTGGATCACGCGGGCGGCTCGCGGCGCCTGGTCGACAC
>JACDAP010000193.1 GCA_013695395.1 Solirubrobacterales bacterium | reverse complement strand
GGCAAGAGCAGGTCGCTCGGCGACCGCATCCCGGTCCGCCAGGGCATGAGCGGCCACGACGTCAAGGTGCTCCAGGACTTCCTCTCGCGCGTGGGCCAGAAGGTCAAGGTCGACGGTGAGTTCGGTGCCGGGACCACGACGGCGGTCAAGACGTTCGAGAAGACCAACGCGCTGGACGTCGACGGCCTCGTCGACGCCAACGACATCGCGGTGCTCCGCGGGCAGGCCGAGGCGGGCCGGGACGCACCCGAGGCCGAAGCTCCGCTCGCGCTCGCCCCAGGAGACAAGGCCAAGGTCGGACCCGACGGTCTCGCGATCGCGCCTGAGAACGCGCCGGCCGAGGTCAAGGCGATCCTCGCGGCCGGCAACGCGATCGCCAAGAAGCCCTACATCTACGGCGGTGGACACGGACGCTGGGAGGATCGGGGCTACGACTGCTCCGGATCGGTGTCGTACACGCTCTACAAGGCGGGCCTGATCGAGCAGTCGATGGCCTCCGGCGGGTACATGGGCTCCTGGCCCAAGTCCGGCACGGGCGCGGGGAAGTGGGTCTCGATCTACGCGAACGAGGGCCACATGTACATGGTGGTCGCCGGCATCCGCTACGACACCTCGGCGTTCAAGTCGGAGGGTTCTCGCTGGAGCGCCTCGATGCGACCCACCAAGGGCTACGTCGTCACGCACCCGAACGGCCTGTAGCAGGACCTCACCCGGCGCGGGCTACCGTGGCCGGGTGAGCATCGTCGAACCGCATCTCCCGTCCTCCGACGACGAGGAGCTCCTCGCGGCGGAGCTCAGCTCCGTCGTCTCCCAGCAGACCGATCCCGAGCGGATCGCCCGCATGACCGCGGAGCTGGAGATGGGCTTCGAGCGCATGCGCGGGACCTCGAAGGGCGTCTCGATCTTCGGCTCAGCCCGGACGCCCGAGGGCACCCCGGAGTACGCGCTGGCCCGCGAGACCGGGGGGCGCCTGGGGGAGGCGGGCTTCACAGTCATCACCGGCGGAGGCCCGGGCATCATGGAGGCGGGCAATCGCGGCGCGCAGGAGGCCGGCGGCCGCTCGGTCGGCCTCAACATCGAGCTCGAGTTCGAGCAGCACGGCAACCCGTACCAGGACGTCGCGCTCGACTTCCACTACTTCTTCACGCGGAAGGTCATGTTCGTCCGCTACGCGAACGCCTTCGTCGTCTTCCCCGGTGGGTTCGGCACGATGGACGAGCTCTTCGAGGCGCTCGTGCTCATCCAGACGCACAAGGTCCGACACTTCCCGGTGCTGCTCGTCGGAAGTGACTTCTGGAGCGGTCTGGTGGCCTGGATGCATGACGAGCTCGCGACCCGCGCGCTCATCTCACGGGGAGATCTCGATCTCTTCCGCGTCACCGATGACGTGCAGGAGATCGTGGCGGTCTGCGCCCAGGCGGCGACCGAGCAGGGCGCCTGAGCTGAGAGCCTGGCGGTCAGTCGTCGACGCCCGGCCGCCGGCGGGTGCGCTTGACCGCGCCGGTCCGCTTCTTCGCCTCGACGCGCCGGACCTTCGAGCCCTTCGTGGGGCGGGTGGCCCGCCGCGCCCGCTGGACGTGCAGAGCACTCGCCAGGCGACCCCGCAGCCGTTCGAGGGCGAGCTCGCGGTTGCGCTGCTGGGAGCGCCCGTCCTGGGCGACGGCCCGGACCACGGGGCCAAGCCGACCCCGCACGCGCTCCTTCTGAGCCCGGCTGAGCGCCGAGGAGGCCTCCACGTCGAAGGAGACCTCGATGCGCGAGGCGGTCACGTTCGCGTGCTGCCCGCCCGGCCCGGAGGAGCGGCTGGCGCGCACGACGATCTCGCCGAGGGGGACGGCCACGCTGCCGGTGATGCGCATCGGATCCTCCACGGCGGCTCGGACGGTAGCGAGGCACGCTCAGGGCGTCCCCGGTCGGCGCTCGGCCCGGGGGTCAGGACACCGCGGTGACGCGGCCGATCTCGGCGCCGAGGGCGGCTGTGAGGGCCCGCTCGAGATCGGCCGGCTGGAACGGCTGGGTGACCCGCTCGACCCCGTCGGGAAGGCCGGCGAGACCGACGGGCAGCGAGGAGACCGCGACCAGCGCGATCCGGGGGCGGTCAGCACGTACGCGGCGGGCGAGGGTCACGCAGTGCGGTGAGCTCGGCTCGAAGACGAGGGCGTCCGCCTCGACGAGCCGCTCCTCGGGCAGGAGCTCGTGACCGAGCCGCTCGACCAGGCGCTCGATGAGATCGCGTGTCTCGCTGACCGGTTCGGAAATGTGCACGCGCGCCATGGACACAAATGTGCCCGGGACCGGCCTGTCCACCGCGTGAGGTTGGTACGAAGGAGGTATGAAGGCTTCCCGCATCCTGGTCGTGGACGACGACGCCGACGTGCGCGGGCTCGTTCGCGAGCTCCTCGAACGCGCCGGGGCGACGGTCCGCGAGGCGCAGGACGGGCGCGAGGCGCTGCGGCTCCTCTACGACGTGCGCCCGGAGCTGATCATCCTTGACGTCACGATGCCCGACCTCGACGGCTGGGCCACCCTGGAGCGCGTCCGCGACATGACCGAGGTGCCGGTGCTCATGCTGACCGCGCGCGGCGGGGAGCTCGAGAAGGTCCGGGGGCTGAACGCCGGAGCCGACGACTACGTCACCAAGCCGTTCGGCCGCCAGGAGTTCCTGGCCCGCTGCGAGGTGCTGCTGCGCCGCCACAAGCGTGGCGGAGAGAGGGGCCAGTCCGCCTCACGAGAGTCCTACACCGACGCCACGGTCACGATCGACGTCGCGAACGCGAGCGTCACCGTCCTGGGCGAACGGGTGTCGCTGACCCCGCTCGAGTTCCGGCTGCTGCTCGCCTTCGTGCGCAACCCGAATCAGGTGCTCGGCCGCGACCAGATCCTCGATCTCGTCTGGGGGGACGTGGCTGCCGTCGCGCCGGAGCAGGTCAAGCTCTACGTGGGCTACCTGCGACGCAAGCTGGAGGCTGCGGGGGCCGAGCCGATCGAGACGGTCCGCGGCTTCGGGTACCGCTACGTGCCGGTGAGCTGACCGGCCACGGGACGCGCTCAGGCGCCCGGGTCCTCGAGCATCGCCTGCACACGGAGCGCGAGCGCTTTCGGGCTGAACGGCTTCTTCGCGTAGGCGGTGGCGCCGGCGGCGATCGCGTTCTCGGCGTCTGCGGTCTGCACCGCTGCGGTGAGCACGAGGATCGGCAGTCCCGCCGTCTCGGCGTGCCCGCGCAGGCGACGGGTGAGCGAGAGCCCGTCGAGTCGCGGCATCGAGACGTCCAGCACCGCGAGGTCGGGCACCTCGTCGAGGATCGCCTCCCAGCCGAGCTCCCCGTTCGACGCGGTCCGCACCGTGTGGCCGGCCAGCTCGAGGCGGAGGCGGAGCAGGTCGACGATGTCGGGATCGTCGTCGACGACCAGCACCCGACTCATGCGGCGGCCTCCACGCGCAGCGGCAGCAGCACCCGGACGATCGTGCCCACGCCCTCCTTGCTCTCCAGGCTGATCTCACCGTCGTGGGCCTCGACGATGGTCTTGACGATGGTCAGCCCGAGCCCCACGCCGGGGACCGCGCGGCTCCTCGCCGTCGAGGAGCGGAAGAAGCGCTCGAAGAGGTGCTGCTGCTCGGCGGCGGGAATGCCCATCCCGTCGTCACCGACGGCCACCAGTACCCGATCGCCGCCCTCGGCGCGCATGGCGACGACCACCTCGCCGCCCTCGGCGGTGAACTTCAGGGCGTTGGAGACGAGGTTGTCGACGAGCTGGCCGACGCGGTCCCGGTCGCCATCGATGTGGCCGACCTCCGTGGTCTCCAACCTGATCCGGACACCGGCGCGTTCGGCGGTCGGGCGAGCGGCCTCGACCGAGTCGGCCAGGACCTGGCCCAGATCGAGGGCGACCCGTTCGAGGGAGAGCCGCCCCGCCTCGACCTGGGCGACGAAGAGCATGTCGCCGACCAGGCGCAGCAGGCGCTTGGCGTTGCGGTCGACCACCTCGAGGAAGCGGTTCGTGTCCGCGGAGAGCTCCTCGTCGTTGTCACACACGAGCTCGAGGTAGCCGATGATCGAGGTCAGCGGCGTGCGCAGCTCGTGCGAGACCAGGGCGAAGAACTCGTCCTTCAGGCGCTCGCTCTCGCGCTCGGCGGTGATGTCGCGGAGGACGACCAGGCGACCCATCCGCTCCCCGGTGTCGTCGCGGACCGGCCCGGCGTAGCGCGAGTAGGCGCGCGGGCCGAGCTCGAGCACATCCCGCTCCTCGCCGCCGCCGCCGCCGACGTCGACCCCCGGGTACTGCCGCCAGATCTCCGCCATCGCGGCGTTGTGCGCGACCAGCTCGCCGTCCGAGCCGAGCAGCCCGACGGGGTCCGGCGTGGCGTCGAGGACGGCCCGGTTGACCCGTGCGGCGCGTAGCGCGGAGCGGTAGGAGACCGCGTTGGAGAGCCCCACGGAGACCTGCTCGGCCAGGCGCAGGAGCGTGTCGCGGTCGGAAGGGGGGAAGGCCGGGGTGCCGTCTCGGTAGAGCGACATGACGCCGATCGCCCGGCTGCCGACGACCAGCGGCAGGTGCAGCTCCGAGCGCTTGCCGCGGTCCACGGCGACCGCCTCACGCGTGGTGATCGCCCGGCCCGCCGGGCTGTCGTCGGGGCGTAGGAAGCGGGGGAGCATCGCCGGGTCGACGCCCATCGCGGCCTCGAGCACGAGCTCGCGCTGATCGTCCGGCTCGACCGCCCAGAGGCCGCCGCTGTCGGCGCCCGCGGCGATCATCAGCTCGGCCAGCGCGATCGTCGCGAGCTCGGTGAGGTCGCGTGCGGCGGCTAGGCGCTCCCCCGCCCGGTGGAAGGTCTCGATGCGCCGCTTCTCGGCGGCCAGCGCGGTCAGCGCCACCTCGGTCTGCTGCTGCTCGGTCTGGAGGTTCGAGGCCAGCTCGTTGAACGCGTGGGCCAGAGCGACCGGCTCAGCGTCACCCTGCTCGCGGACCCGGACGGTCAGGTCACCGCCCGCGAGCTCCTCGGCGGCGCTCGTCACGTCCCGCATCGGGATCACGATGTAGCGGGCCAGGTAGGCGGCCAGGAGCAGGAGGGCGACCGAGGCCCCGATGAGGCCGACGATCCCGAAGGTCTGGATGCGGCCGGCGACCTCGCCGGTCCTTCCGTCCTCGTCGAGCATCCGCGCCTGCGAGATGATCGAGAGGAACGCGAAGGCGATCGCGGCGGCGACGATGCCGGCCGCGACGCCGAGGCGGGTGATGAGGTTGTGGGCCATCCCCCACCGGAACCTACCCGCGGGGCGAGCATCGGTGGAACCAGGCGGGCTCTGCAGCAACAGATTCCTGCAGAGCCGGGCGGTGCGGCAGATGGGAGGTGCGCGCGGGGCCCTTCGCGGGCATAGGCTCTTACACCATGTCGAATCTCGCCACGATCATGACCAAGAGCGCCGAACAAGCGCCCGACGACATCGCGCTCAAGCTCGACGACACGGAGGTCTCCTACGCGGCGCTCGACGAGGGCAGTGCGCGCGTGGCCGGGATGCTCAAGGAGATGGGCGTGGAGCCGGGCGACTTCGTCGGCATCATGTTGCCGAACGTCCCGTACTTCCCGATTGCCTACTACGGCGTGCTCCGTGCGGGGGCGACCGTCGTGCCGATGAACGTGCTGCTCAAGGCACGCGAGACCGGCTTCTACCTCAAGGACCCGGGCGCGAAGGTCGTCATCGCCTGGGGCGACTTCGGCGAGGCGGCCGAGGCGGGCGCCAAGGAGGCGGGCGCGGAGTGCGTGCTCGTCGAGCCGGGCGAGTTCGAGAAGAAGCTCGCCGAGCACGACCCGATCGACGGCGTGGTCGACCGTGACGACGAGGACACCGCGGTGATTCTCTACACCTCGGGGACGACCGGCACGCCGAAGGGCGCGGAGCTCACCCACGCAAGCATGCGCAAGAACGCGGAGGTCGCGGTCGAGCTGTTCGGGATCGAGGGCGACGCGATGATCCTCGGGGCGCTGCCGCTCTTCCACTCCTTCGGCCAGACCTGCGGACTGAACGCGACGATGGTCGCGGGTGGCTGCCTGACCATGATCCCGCGCTTCGACCCGGACAAGGCCCTCGAGATCATCGCCCGTGACGAGGTCAACGTCTTCGAGGGCGTCCCCACGATGTTCAGCGCGATGCTGAACGCGAAGTCGGCCGACGACGCGGTCACGAAGAGCCTGAAGGTCTGTGCCTCCGGCGGATCGGCGATGCCGGTCGAGGTCATGAAGGCGTTCGAGAAGAAGTTCGGCTGCAAGGTCCTCGAGGGCTACGGCCTCTCGGAGACCTCCCCGATCGCCTCCTTCAACCACCCGGACCGTGAGAGCAAGCCGGGCTCGATCGGCACCCCGATCGAGGGCGTCGAGATGAAGTGCCTCGACGAGGACGACAACGAGGTCGAGCAGGGCGAGGTCGGCGAGATCGTCATCAAGGGCCACAACCTGATGAAGGGCTACCTCAACCGCGAGGACGCCACCGCGGAGTCGATCAAGGACGGCTGGTTCCACTCCGGGGACCTCGGCAAGGTCGACGAGGACGGCTACTTCTTCATCGTCGACCGCAAGAAGGACATGATCATCCGCGGTGGCTACAACGTCTACCCGCGCGAGATCGAGGAGGTCTTCTACGAGCACGAGGCCGTCCGCGAGGTCGCCGTGGTGGCGATGGAGCATCCCGAGCTCGGTGAGGAGGTCGGCGCCGCCGTCGCCCTGAAGGAGGGCAAGGAGGAGACGACGGTCGAGGAGCTCCAGTCCTTCGTGAAGGACAACGTCGCCGCCTACAAGTACCCGCGCTTGGTCTGGCTCGTCGACGAGCTCCCCAAGGGGCCGACGGGCAAGATCCTCAAGAAGGACATCGAGGTGCCCGAGGCCGAGAAGGACTGAGGCCCTCAGCTCCCGTGGAGCCCGAGGAGCTGATCGCCGGGATGCCGGCCGCGCGGCGGGGCGCGGTCCAGCAGCTCGATGCGCTCATCCGCGCGACGGTCCCCGAGCTGACCCCGCACGTCCGCGAGGGGATGCTCGGGTACGGGAGCTACCGGTACCGCTACAACTCCGGCCGTGAGGGGGAGGCGGCGCGCGTGGCGGTCGGCGCGAACGCCCGGCAGATCTCGCTCCACGTCATGGCGATGGCCGGGCCGGAGGAGTACCTCGTCGAGGCGTGGGCCGAGCGGCTCGGCGGCCGCGCCGGACGCTCCTGCCTGCGATTCTCCTCGCTCGCGGCGCTCGACCTCGAGGCGGTGCGCGCGCTGCTCCGCGAGGCGGAGCGCCGCAATCCGCCTGGGCTCCTGGCCGGCTGAGCTCAGGCCGGGCC
>JACDAP010000191.1 GCA_013695395.1 Solirubrobacterales bacterium | reverse complement strand
CTTGGAGAGCGTGTGGAGCGCGAGCAGGTTCGTCCGGTCCTCGACCTGCAGGACGCTCGCGGGCGGCTCGCCCTCGAACCAGAGCTCGCAGTAGGCCTCGTCGGAGGCGATCACCACGCCGTGGGCGCGGGCCAGCTGCGCCGCGCGCGCGTAGAAGGCGAGTGGAGCGGTCGCGGCGGTCGGGTTGTTCGGGTAGTTGAGCCAGAGCAGCGCGAGGGAGGACCAGTCGAGCGCCTCGAGGTCCGGCAGGAAGTCGTCCTTGACCCGCAGCGGCAGCTCGACCACCTCGCGGCCGGCGAACAGCGCACCCCGCTCGGCCACCGGGTAGCCGGGTGCGGTCACCGCGACGCGGCCGGGACCGACGACCTGCGCGAGCGAGAAGATCGCCTCCTTGGCGCCCAGCGTGGGGACGATCTCCGTCTCGGGGTCGAGCGTGACGTCGAAGCGACGGTCCACCCACCCGGCCGCGGCCTCGCGAAGCTCAGGCAGCCCCGCGGCGAGGGGATAACGCGACATCGGCTCGATCGCGTCAGCCAACGCCCGGCGGATGAACGCCGGAGTCTCCTCGCGCGGCTCCCCGATCCCGAAGTCGATCACGTCGACGCCCTCGGCCTCCTTGGCCCGCCGGGCTTCGCCGAGCCGGACGAACGGGTAGGTCGCCATCGAGGTCAGGACGGGGTTCAGCTCGAGCACAAGAACGCCTCCAGCGTCCGGGCCGAGCGGACGAGCGCGTCGACGCGGACGAGCTCGTCGCGCCGGTGCGCGTAGGCGGGATCGCCGGGCCCGAAGTTCACGGCCGGCACGCCCGCGAGCGCGAACTCCGCCACGGGAGTCCAGGCCTGCTTCGGGGCAACGGCCAGCCCGCCGGCCGCGATGAGCTCCTGCGCGAGCGGATGAGTCACCGCGACCGCGCCGCTCGGGGCGTTCGAGAAGATCTCGAGTGAGGACTGCGGGTGGGCGCAGAGCTCCCGGATGCGCTCCTCCGCTGCGGCGGCGCTGCGGCCGGGCGCGTAGCGGTAGTTGACGTGGCAGCGGACCTCGTCGGGCACGACGTTCTCGGCGATCCCTCCCGCGATCTTCGTCACGGTCGCGACCTCGGCGAACTCCAGGCCGTCGAACCGGACCCGCTCCACCGGGACCGCGTGGAGCGCGGCGATGCCGTGCGCCGCGTGGCTGATCGCGTTATCGGCGAGCCAGGGCCGCCCGGAGTGGCCGGAGCGCCCGTGGAAGGTCCAGGTCGCGTTCACGTTGCCGAGGCAGCCGCCCTGCATGACGTTGTCGGTCGGCTCCATCACGAGCGCGAAGTCGGCGGCGCGGAGCGCGGCGTCGCGGGCCAGGAGCGGTGTGAGGGCGGAGTCAGCGATCCCGAGCTCCTCGCGGCCGAAGAAGCAGAGCGTCACCCGCTTGCTCGCGTCCCGGAGCAGCAGCGCCGTCTCGATCATCACCGCGAGGGCGGCCTTCATGTCGCTCGCGCCGAGCCCGTGGACCGCCTCCGCGTCGCGGCGCCCGGGCCGGTTGTCCTGGGCGGGAACGGTGTCGAGGTGGCCGGCGAGGATCACGAGCGGCCCCTCGGCCGCACCGCACTCGGCGACCACGCAGGTGTCCCCGGCGTCGCGGACCGCGACCCCCGCCTGGCCGAGCACGGAGAGCACGTGGGCGGCGAGGCCTACCTCGTCACGGGATTCGCTCGCGACGTCGACGAGCTCGAGCGTGCGGGCGGCCAGCCGCTCGGCCAGCGTGGCGTCGTCGGGCGTCGTGAGCATCCTGGCGGACCCTAGATGATCGATTCCGGAGGGCCGGTGCGGGGCCGGGGCGGTGAGATCGACCACCGGGTGCACCGGTCGCCGCGTAGCCTGTTCTGCCGTGCGGTACTGCGGCATCGACGTCTCCGCCCGACCGGGCCAGCAGCAGCTGGTGACGCTGCACGCCCGACGCACCGGTGGGGAGTCCGAGCTCGTCACCACCTTCTACGCGCCTGGGCTGCCCGACGCCGTCGCCCGCACCGTGCTCGGATTCGGCCGTGAGGCGGTCGTTGCCATCGGGGCACCCGCCTCCCGCCGGCTCGACCTGCTCGCCTCCGGCGCCTCCCTGCGGAACGCGCTCGGCCTGCCCGCCGGCCGCTACGAGCAGCACCGCGTGTGCGACGCGCTGCTCTTCCGGCGCGGGCTGCCGCTGTACGCGATCCCCTCGCCGGGTTCACAGGCGCGGCGCGCCTGGGAACACTGGGTGCAGGTGGGGTTCGACCTGCACGCGGGGCTCGAGCGACTCGGTCCGTACCGGCCCGACGGAGGCGGCACGGTCGAGGGCCCGGCGGGGAGCGGGGCGCTCCGCTTCGGCCGGGTGACCGAGAGCTACCCCGATGCCGTCTTCTGCGCGCTGCTGGGTCACCGACCGCCGCCCAAGCGCACGCCCTGGGGGCTCCAGCAGCGGATCGCGGCGCTGCGGCTGCGCGGGGTCGTCGACAC
>JACDAP010000134.1 GCA_013695395.1 Solirubrobacterales bacterium | reverse complement strand
GGCCCGGCGGGCTCGACCTTCGACGGCGGCGCCGACGGATGGCAGTCGACCGGCACCGGCTGCAACCTGCTCGGGGTGCTCCCCGACCTGCAGATCCCGCTGATCTGCACGACGACCAACCAGCATCGCGCCACGGGCGGGAACCCCGGCGGTGCGCTGTTCACCGACTTCTCCGCCGTCGCGAACCTCCTCGGGATCATCACCGGCAACGGAACCTTCCGCTCGCCTGACTTCACGATCACCGGGACGCCGACGAGCGCCCAGTTCTCCCTCCAGCGCAAGGCCTCGATCTCCGGCCTGATCAACCAGGGCGGCACGGTCGACTTCGCGGCCACGCTCGTGCGCACCGACGTCTCCCCCGCGACGCGCACGCCGCTCGTGAGCGAGACGATCACGCAGAACGACCCGAGCTTCGTCAGCGTTCCCGCGCAGAACCTGGCGGCGACCGACGTCGCCCCGGGCGTCTACCACCTCGAGCTCTCCGGCCAGTTCACGACCGCCCAGCTCCAGGCCGCCCAGGGCCAGGTGGGGATCGCCTACGACAACGTCCGGCTGCGGGTGCAGGACGGCACCGACGACGGGAACGTGGCGCCGGCGGTCTTCACGCTGCCGGCCACCGGGGTGAGCGAATCGACCGCGACCCTGAACGGCCTGGTCGACCCCAACGGCAGCGAGACCAGCTACGCATTCGACTACCGCGCGGCCGGGACCGACGCGTTCACCACCACGGCGGCCGCCGCGGCTGGCAGCGGCACCGCGCCGCTCCCCTTCTCGGCGGCGATCACGAGCGGCCTCGCGACCTGTACGAGCTACGAGTACCGCGTCCGAGCGACGAACGCCCAGGGCGAGGGGACCGGCGATCTCGTGCCCTTCCGGACGTTCTGCGCGCCGGACGTCGTCACCCTGCCCGCGTCCCCGATCGGTGCCGACAACGCGGGCCTTTCCATGTCGCTGCGCCCCAACGGCCCGCCGACCGTCTACCGGTATGAGATCTCGACCAACCCGGACCTCGCCGGTGCCGTCCGGACCGAGGTCCGCGGCCCGATCGAGGGCAACGGGGTCAGCTCACCGCTGACCGAGACGCTCGCGACCCTCCCGCCGTCGACGACCTTCTTCTACCGGGCCATCGCCGGCAACCGGCTCGGCGCGACGAACGGTGCGATCGTCTCCTTCCGCACCCAGGCCAGGAGCGGGCCCGGCGCGCCCGGTGCGCCCGGTGCCCAGGGTGCCAGGGGAACCGCCGGGAGGTCGGGGGGCTCGAGCCAGCTCAACAACGGCGACCAGCGCGCACTCCTGCGGATCCGCTCGGCCCTGGTCAGGGTGGGAAGCAGAGGCCGACGCGCGGGCCAGATCCGGCTGCGGATCTTCTGCCGCACGCGGACCGGGCAGAACTGCGCCGGGACGGTCAAGCTGCGCACGCGCGGCAAGATCAACCCGTCCTCGATCCCGGGCCGCAGGAAGGCCAAGCGCAAGGTGACCTTCTCGACGTTCGAGTATCAGCTCGCGGTGGGAAAGACCGGCGTGGCGATCGCCACGATCCAGCCCGAGAAGCTCGACCTGCTCAGGCGGATCAGGCGCGCGAAGATCGACATCATCGTCACCGTCACCGACATCGACAACAACCGGCAGGCGATCCGGCGGAAGGGCTCGATCGTGCTGACGCGCTGAGCCGGCGACCGTTTGAACAGCGGGCGTGAGATCGTGCCGTCAGCACCCCGTTCCACGCCGAGGTTCACGACCTCCGACAGCGGGCGTGGAAAAGGGGGCTGACGACACGGTTCCACGCCCGGAGTTCACGAACCCCCGGCTGGCGAGTCGCTACGGCAGGTCGAGCAGCGTCCTTGCCACGAAGGCGACCACGTCGCCGATCACCTCGTCCCGGTTGGTCTCGTTGAAGAGCTCGTGGCGGGCGCCGGGGTAGATCTTCTCGCTCAGCTCGCTTCCGCCGAGGTGCTCCATCGCGGTGCGGGTGTGAGCGAGCGGAACGATCGGGTCCTCCTCGCCGTGGATCCAGAGGGTCGGCAGGGCGCCGAGCGACGGGCCGGCAGCGACCGCCTCGATGGCGGCGCCGAGGCCCATCAGGGTCTCGCGCGCGAAGCCGCCGTGGTAGACAAGCTCGTCGGCGGCGTAGGCCTCCCCGACCGCAGGATCGCGCGAGAGGGCAGCCGGGTCGATCGGGACCTCGGGGATCGGGTCCATCCCGACGAGGGCCAGGAGGTCCGGGTTGTCCCCGACCGCCGGCCCGGAGAGGACGAGCCCCGCGAGCCCGTCGGCGTGCTGCTGGGCGTAGCGGGCGGCGACCAGACCGCCCATCGAGTGACCGATCAGCACCACCGGTCGCTCCGGCACCGCGTCCCGGGCGATCCCCTCGACCGTCAGCAGGTCCTGCACGAGCACCTCCACGTCGTCCACCAGTGCCCGCTGGCCGCCGGAGCGGCCGTGGCCGGTGTGGTCCGGCGCGTAGACGGCGGCCCCGCCCGCGACGAGGGCGGCGATGACGTGCTCGTACCGGCCGGCGTGCTCCCCGTAGCCGTGCGCCAGCAGCACGATGTGCGTCGGGTCCGCGGCGCTCGAGACA
>JACDAP010000123.1 GCA_013695395.1 Solirubrobacterales bacterium | reverse complement strand
CCGGAGATCGAAGCAACCCGCGAGCGCATCATCCTAATTGGCGACGTTCCTTCGCCGATCAATCCGCCTTCAGGCTGCCATTTTCACACTCGCTGCCCGTTCGCTATCGACGACTGCAAGCGGATCGTGCCCGCGCTAGCGGAGATCAAACCACAACACTTTGCCGCATGCATCCGCATAAATCCGGAGCACCCGCACATCGAACACAACGCTGGAAAGGGACCGATCGGCGCCGGGGAAAAAATTCCAGGTGTCACTTAAAAAAATCTTGACATCACTTGCTCGTGCGCACTAATATCGCTTTCACCCAAGCAAGAAATCCTCGCGTTTTCGAGGAAGTGTTACTGACGCGGATTTATTGTCATTTGCCTTCGGAAGTGGGTCTCTTAACCGTCAGAAACTAGCCGATAGTTTCCCTTCGTTATCGATTCCCGCTGGTCCGCAACCATTCATCGTCTTCGTTCGGTTCCGATAGGAGAGAAAAATGTTCAAAGGCACTCTCATCTGCTTCTTCCAGCAGAGGCGTTTTGCGCAGCTTCTTTCGATCTTAATGATCATTAGTCTCCTTGCTGTTTCAACTCCAGCTGCGCCACGAACAATAACCGATGGTGCGGCCGCGATATGGCAGGAAGCGCGTTTCGCGTTTCTCGCATCTGATATCGCGCATAGGCTGTCCGGTCTCGTCGCCACGTTTTTCGCGCCGGGTCGCCTGCCCAGTGACCGCGCGTCCGCGCTCGCTGAAATAAGAATTTATCCTGGTCCGCTAAACCTGCGGCAGGGACAGGAAGTAGATTTCTCGGCAATTGGTTTCGACAGTCGAGGGCAATCATTACACGGCATCGCATTCCAATGGACTGTAACGGATACGGGAAGGGGACGACCCGCTCGCCCGTTACTTAACTCAACCGTCAAAGCAGGATTGCCTGGGTCGTTTGTCATCACCGCACGCGCTGATCCCGTGAGGCAAGTATCCCGGTGACCGTTACCCCTTTTAGGAATGAGATCCCAGCAAACGCAGAGGTCCACAGAGTCGTGAGCCGGACCGGGCAACGGGTTCGAGTTCGAACCTCGCAAACCGAGACTACGAAAAGTGAAGGCGAGGTGTCGCTTGGACAGCTCTTACCCGGCGACGGCTGGAATGACGGAAACTGGCAGTCGTCCGGAAATCCTGGAAATCAGCCTGGAAATCCGCCTGGATCGCCCGAAGACGGCGGAGCCGGAAGCGGTAACTTTCAAGTCTCAGCCCCCGTTCTTTCCTTGCCTGGGCGCGGCATTGACCTCGATCTGAAACTTTATTACAACTCGCGGCTCTGGAATAAATCCGGCTCCGAGGTGAAATACGACATAGACCGGGGAGCACCCGCGCCGGGCTGGTCTCTTGGGTTTGGAAAGATCGTGTTTATGGGTGCGCTAGGCGGCTGCATGCTGGTCGACGCCGACGGGACGCGGCACGGCTATGGCGGCGATACCATGACGTGGACTGGCGGCATGGAGTTTATCGGCCACACGGCGGACGGAAGCTTTACTGACTACGGGTGCCATTTTAACTACGGGAACTCGGGGTACGGTTGGGCGAAGTTCGCGAACGGAACTTCGGTCACGTATTCCACGATAGGTGACACGCCCGACCAGGTCCATCCCACCAAGATAATCGATCCTCAAGGCAACTACATTACGATTACTTATCGCAATCCCGAGAACCCGCAGCTCGAAACAATAACAGACACGATGGGACGGATCGTTACGTTCCAGTATGATTCCTTGAACCGCCTGATTTCGATAACGGTGCCGCGCTCGACGGAAGAGGACCCGATCTACGGCGGAAGCACGACTCGAATCGCTGTTAAGATCCACTACAAAGCGTGGGCATTGAGTTACGATTTCGCGTCGGGTATTACCCCCGTCGTCCGCGACGGAGTGCCGTGGGTCGTAGACGCGATCTACTACCCGGGAACACAGACCGGATATTGGTTCGACGATGCCGATTCGTATTCGACGTACGGGATGATC